>CAMYJL010000451.1 GCA_947258645.1 uncultured Nitrospinota bacterium | reverse complement strand
TCCATAAGCGTTCCCACCTCCAAGGGCTTCGTTCAGAACCTCCGGTCGATGGAAAGAGGGACGTTCGAGTTCATGCTCAACGCGACCGGCCTGGTGTCCCAGGCGGTGGACGGAAAAAAACCGTTCAAAAAGAAGTTCAAGCACATTCGCGCCCTGCTTCCTTTCGTGGCCGTGCCCTACCATTTCGTTACGCTCGCGAATTCCGGCGTCAAATCCGTCGCCGACCTCAAGGGCAAGCGCGTGAACATCGGCCCCAAGGGAGGCATCACCAACCTCACGACCTCCATCATTCTGAAGACGGCGGGAATCTACGAATCGGTTTCGCTCGAGCATTTGAGCGCCGCCGGCGCCTCCACCGCGCTCACCGACAACCGAATCACCGCGTTCTTCCAGCCCGCGCCGCTTCCGGCCGGAAATGTCGTCAAGACGGGGAACGTCTCGGGCGGCATCCGCCTGATTCCGATCACGGGCGAGCTGGCCCAAAATGCCTTGAAGCGCCTGCCCGGAAGATCGCACATGACGATTCCCGCCGGTTTATACAAAGGCGTAGACAAACCGGTGAAGACGCTCGGCCACTCGGCCATCTTCGCCGTCCGCGACACCGTTTCGGCGGATATCGTCTACCGGGTCGTCAAGGCGATCATGACCAAAAAGGGCCAGGAGTATCTCCCCAAGGTGCATAAAGCCACGCGCAACATCTTCAAGCTGGCGCCCGGATTCGATTCCTTCAAGGCGGCCAAGATCAAGCTTCACCCCGGCGTCGTCCGCTACTGGAAAGAAAAGGGCGTCAAGATTCCGGCGGAGCTGCTTTAATCGACAATTCCCGCCTTTCCGCGCCGGGGGCTTTCAGGCCCCCGGAATGCGGAGGGCGCCTTCATTGCTCGACGCTTGAGGGGGAAGGGTTCCCGTGGCCGGGCGATTCGTAGAGAAGATCGGAAAACTGTTCGGCATGGGGACCACCGGCCGCCGCACGCTGAAGGGGTATCCCTGGCGCGCCGTTCAGGTTCTCGGCTTCGTTTTCGCGGCTTTTTTCATCTACAGCGCGATCAACGGCGCCACCGTGTATTTCGGCCCCCGGGGGCTCACGCCGCTCCGGATGGTGTTGCCGTTCTTTCCCTTTTTTAACGACCACTACGTCCTTCCGCTCTACCTGTTTTTCACGAGCGTCCTGATCTTTCTTCTCTTTCCCGCGTCGAAGACCCGATCCCCCGCCGATCGGCCCTCGGCGCTCGACTGGATCTGGAGTCTCGCCGCGCTGGCCATTCTGATCGACTACATCACCTTCTATGAATACCGGGGCGAGATGTCGGGAGAGCCCGCCGAATGGAACGACGTTTTTTTCGGCACATTGGGGGTGCTCATCGCCATGGAGACCTGCCGCCGCGTTCTCGGGAACATCCTGCCCACGCTCGCTCTCGTCTTTTTGTTTTTCGACTGGGCGGGGCCCTGGATCCCCCTGGAGTTTCTGGCGCACAAGGGACAACCCCTCACCGAAGTGCTGTTCATGTCCTACGGGGCGGAAGGGATTTACGGCATCATCACGCGGGTGTTCGCCAACGTCGTTTTTCTGTTCATCGTCTTCGGCGCGTTTCTTCAATACACGCGGGTGGGGGATGTCTTCATCGACCTCGCCTTCGCGGTCGTGGGGCGTTCGCGGGGCGGCGCCGCCAAGGCGGCGGTCGTCTCAAGCGGCCTCGTGGGCTCGGTGGTGGGGAGCGGGGCGGCCAACATCGCGATAACGGGGACTTTCACCATCCCCCTCATGAAAAAGGGGGGCTACCGCTCCGAGTACGCGGCGGCCGTCGAAGCCGTCGCCAGCATCGGCGGTCACCTGATGCCCCCCGTCATGGGATCGAGCGTTTTCCTGATGGCCGCGCTGACGGAGGTGCCGTATTCCCGGATTATCCTGATCGCCTTCGTCCCGGCGGTGCTCTATTACGTCGCCGTTTTCGCCTCGACGCACTTTTACGCCTGCCGACACGGCCTGACGGGCCTGAAGGGGGAGGAGCTGCCGAAGTTTTTCGGCGTGCTCCGCCAGGACGGCTTTCTCCTGATCCCCGTCGTGGTGCTCATCGGCCTGCTCCTGGCGCAGTTCTCCGCTTTCTATGCGGCCTTCTGGTCCCTGACGAGCGCGGTGGTCTGCTACACCGTCAAGCGAGCTGACATCATCGACCTCAAACAGGTCACTATGGATGCGGTCTGCAGTGATCAGTCGGACGCCAGGGCCGGTTACGAGGCGATCAAGGCGAATCACGCCCGTCATGGTATTGCCGACAAATCCGCTCAGGTCGGTATCCGATCGGACCGAAAATGAGTTGCTGCGTGTCTGAGTGCCGCTGGCGCTAATCTCTATGGTGTAGGCTCCACCACCACCGGTATCATTGAT
>CAMYJL010000450.1 GCA_947258645.1 uncultured Nitrospinota bacterium | reverse complement strand
AGGCGGAGAGCTCTTCAATCTGCTTTTTCGTCAGTCCCATTCTGGGAACGAGGGGATGAGCGTCCATCTCCATTTTGGAACCCGTCGCCGACACATCTCCCGCGAGCCAGAGCCGGAGGTGTTCCTCCTGAAGCCGGCGCCCGGCGCGGGACAGATCGGGACCTGCAAAGCGTTTTGTGCCTTTCGGTCCCTCCTGACCCTTTGCCGCGTGGCAGGAAGCACACCGGAGCGAAGCGAAAAGCCGTTTCCCCCTTCTGGCTTTCGCCTTGTTCACTTGATGGGGCTTTTCATCGACATGCATCCGCTTATCGGTCCGCGTCATCAAGAACGCCGCTATCGCCCCGGCCTCGTCGTCGCTGAGCCGGAAGCCCGGCATGCGCGAGTCGGAAGTGGACCCGTACCCCGCCCGGCGGATTTCCGCGGGTTTTTTTAAAAAATTCACCAGCCAGCTCTTTCGCACCCGACTCCCCTCATGCGCCAGGGGCGGACCCGCTTCGATCCGTTCGTGTTCCGTGCCCACATCGTGGCACCCGGCACAGTTCAACTCGCTCATGAGCCGCGCGCCAAACAAACGGGTGGCGCGGGGATTCCGCTTCTCCGCCCGCTTGTAAGCCGCGGGGAAGGGACTCGGCTTCCCGTTCAGGCTGAAGATGTTCTCGACGATGGCGGTGATCTGCTTTTTCTCGTCCCCGCCGAGTATCTCGTCCGGGCCGGAGTCCGCGTCTTCGAAAAAAGTGGGCATTTTCGTGTCGGGAATCAGTTTTTGAGGGTTGCTCACCCACCGAACCACCCACTCGGGCTTGAGCCTCCTGCCCGAGATCAGCAGATCCGGCGCCCATTCCTCCTTCGGCTTGTCGGGCTTCTTGTCGCCCTGCTGGTGGCAACTCCAGCAGTCGAAGAACTCCTTGGACATGAGCTTCCTGCCCGCCTCCAGAAAAGAACCGTTACCGGCCCTCCCATTCTCCGTGACCAACTTCGAAGGAGGAAGCCGCCTGTCCCGATGGTCCGCCGTGAGATGCTTGGTGAGGGCCACTGCCTCGAACTCAGTGAGCCGGAAATCCGGCATCCGGATCTTAAGCCAGGGCCGGACAGTGTGCGGCTTGCGGAGAAACGCATAGAGCCAGCCGGCGCGGAACTTGTCGCCCATGAAGGTCAGATTCGGCGCGACACCGCCGTGACCTCCCCCGTGCCCGCCGCCATGGCCGCCGCCATGCTCCATTTCCTTCCCGATATAGTGGCAGGCGTTGCAGTGAAGATCGGAGAGCAGCTGACTCCCCCTGGCCTCGATTTTGGACAGGCCCTTCATCGCCACGCCGCCGTGGCCCGCGCCTTCGTCCTTATGGCCATCATCTCCGTGGTCGCTCATTTTCATTTGGCCCCCGGCCGGTGAACCGCCGTGACCTTTTTCCTCTTTACCGTGGTCATCCTTGGCCTTTTCATGACCATGACCGCCAGGGCCGCTACCGGCCTCGGCCCGCATCTGGCCTGAATCGATCGGCATCACCCACATCAACCAAGCTGTCATCAGAAACAGGAAACCCCATTTGATGAATCGCATGATTTTTCCTTTCCCCAAAATTCTGTCGGAAAATATTATCGATAATGATTTTATTTCGTTAATCGTTGCCGCCACAGATGACAGAAAACTGTCTTCGATGGGTTATCAAGCGACGAAAACGAAAACGAGTTTCAGGAAAGGAACGAAATGGGAGGGGCCCGCTCATGGGTGGGGAACGATAAGACGAGTGGATCCTGTATATCCTCGAACAAGTGGACGAAAAGAATTTTCGTCCCACTCAGGGGAAGATCGAGAACATTGAGAATGGCCAAAACAGGAGGCGCACCCTGATCGACTGCGGGAACTTTGGTGCGCACCGCTTTCGAGAGGCATTCCTCGTGCGCGTCTGGGGCGGCATTCGGCTGGGAGTGCTCGGCCGGCGTAGCGTGCATGCCCGAATGTTCTTCGGCGCCACACGCAGATGCGGTCAGCGCTAAGGCAAGGGCCGCGACCGCCGCCATGCGCATCATCCGGTTGCGCTGAATGAATCTGCCGGACACCTTCCAATCCTCCAAATAAGCGGGAACGTCTTCCTTCTATATTTAGGACTTTTTGTTCTTATTTTCAATAAGTAATCGCCCCTCCCCCCGAAAAGCCTATGTCCACGCGGATTTTTCGCTGAAAAACAGCCGCTCCGGACCCTTTTGCCGTATGGATAGATATGGTAGCTTAGGGCCTCTATTTTTCAGGAGACATTCCTCCGATTCGTCCGGTTTCGATGGCCGGGCCCTGGTTGAAGGAGCGAAACGATGGCGCACACGGCATCGGACATCAAACGCCTGGATAGCCCGCGTGAATCCACAGCCCGCCTCGCGGCTTCGGCCCCGGCCCTGTT
>CAMYJL010000449.1 GCA_947258645.1 uncultured Nitrospinota bacterium | reverse complement strand
GCGAAAAGCGTCAACCGGATGGTGTTGGCAATGATGAAAAGAACGCCCAAACCCAGCAGGGACGAAAGCGTCCAGACCATCAGGCGGAGAAGCTGAATCGCTCCCTCCAGCCTCCTGAGCCAGATCAGATCGTTCCGCACCTGTTCGACCCCCGGCATTCCCCGGACCTTCTCCATCAGCAACTCGATATTCTCCAGGCTGCGCTGGCCGGGCTTGAGAAAAACCCGGAAAGAAGAAGGAAGAATCGTTTTTTCCAGCCCCTTCAGCACGTCGGCGTCTCTTCCGAGCTGGGCGCGGAACTCCTCCAGGGCCTGGGTGGAGGTGATTTCCTTCACCTCGCTGACAGCCTCCGCCCCGGCGATGATTTTCCGGACAGCGTTTTTCTGCTCAGGGGAGATATCGTTCCGAAGGAAGACCGCGACCTGAAACCGCTCCAGCCAGTTCGAGATGAGATGGGACACGTTGATCTGCAAAATCCACAGGGCCCCCAGAAAAATCAGGCTGATTGTCGTCGTCGCCACGGCAAGAACCGAGACGGCGCGGTTCTCGCGCATATCGATAAGCGCTTCCTTGAAAAAATAGGGGAACGTCTGCAGCCAGCGGAACACGGCTCAGCCTTCCACGACCTGGCCGAACTCAACGTGGACAGAGCGCGTGCCGACATACTCGATGAGCGAGCGATCATGGGTGGCGACCACCACCGTCGTCGCCATCCGGTTTACCGCCGAAAACACGTCCATGACCCCGCGCGCCATGTGCGGATCCAGATTTCCGGTCGGCTCGTCGGCGATCAGGAGCGGGGGCCGGTTGACCAGGGCCCGGGCGATGGCCGCGCGCTGCTGCTCTCCGCCAGAGAGCACCCGGGGGAACAGGTCGCGCTTGTCGGCCAGATTCACCATCTTGAGGACGGCATACACGCGACGCCTCGCCTCGCGTGCCGAGACGCCGATGGCCCGCTGACAAAAAGCGATATTTTCAAAAACGGTGCGCCCCGGAAGGAGCTTGAAGTCCTGGAACACAACGCCGATTCCGCGCCGGAGATGGGGGAGGTCCTTCCGGTGGAGGTGCGTGATGTTCCGGCCCGCGATAAAAATCTGCCCCTGGTCGGAGGTCTCAGCGCCATATAGAAGAGAGAGGAGTGTCGTCTTCCCGGCTCCGCTTGGCCCGGTGATGAAAACGAATTCCCCCTGCTTGACACGGATGTCCACCCCCTGCAGGGCGAACTGGCCCTCACCATATTTTTTCCACACGCCGGACATGTGAATCATATCGTGGGCGTTTTTCCCCCCACCGCCCGGGGGCCGGTCCTTCGCTCCCCTCTTCCTCGATGTGGAAAACGATTGCACGTCATTCCTCCCCGGAACAGCACTCAGCCCCCGTGAAGGGGTGAAACATCAAGGCGCACGCCATTTTACCAACTTCCAAAACGGAATGCCCCAAAATGATATCTTATTATGGTCGGGAAAATGGGCCATCACCCAAAATAGGCGGTGGGATCAGAATGATTGCGGCGGGGTCAGCGGCACCCTGTATATCTCTCCTTCCGGGGCCGATTGTATTCAATAAAGCGGATTTCAGGAAACCGCCCGAAGGCGATCCGGCCAAAAGCGCCCCGGAAAGGCATTATTTCCCCAGAAGCTTTTTCGCCCGCGCGGCGATATTTTCGGCCGTGAGTCCGAATTTTTCGAAATTGACCTTGGCCGGCGCGCTGGCGCCGAAAGTGGACATCGCGACAACATCGCCCGCCGAGCCGACCCACTCCCCCCATCCCTGGGCCACCCCGGCCTCGACCGCCACCCGGGCGCTCACCCCGGGCGGGAGGATCTCGTCGCGATATTCTTCCGTCTGATTGCGGAACAGATCCCAGCTCGGCATGCTCACCACCCGGGCATCGACGCCCTCCGAAGCAAGTTTTTCCGCGGCCTCGACGCACAGCGACACCTCAGAACCCGTCCCGATGAGAATGACATCGGGCGTCCCCCCTTTTTCCTTCACGAGCACATAGGCGCCCTTCCGAACGCCCTCGGCTCCGCCGGTCCGGCTCCGGTCGTAGATCGGCAGCCCCTGGCGCGTCAGCACCAGCATGGTCGGACCGTCCCGGCGCTCGATCGCGGCACGCCAGGCATGGGCCACCTCGTTCGAATCCGCCGGGCGGATGAGCGACATGTTTGGCATCGCACGGAGGGAGGCAAGATGCTCGACGGGCTGGTGCGTGGGGCCATCCTCTCCCAGCCCGATGGAGTCGTGGGTCATGATGTAGATGACTGGAAGCCCCATCATCGCGGCCAGCCGAATGGCGGGCCGGGCATAGTCGGTGAAGACGAAAAACGTCGCCGCGTAGGGACGCACCCCGCCGTGCAGGGCCATACCCGATGAGGCTGAGCACATGACGTGCTCGCGCACACCCCAGCGCAT
>CAMYJL010000448.1 GCA_947258645.1 uncultured Nitrospinota bacterium | reverse complement strand
TCGCCACGGTCACGGTGACGTGGGTATATCCCGAGCCGCAGGGGGGCGCGCCCGTCGAGGTATTCAGGTCGGCTGCCGTCAGCTTCTGGAGGGATTGCCAAACCTTGATTCTTGCGAGTGCCATGATCAGTTCTCCGCGTTCGGAGTGAAGTTCTCCACCGACATGCCCAGCATCCGGACATCGGCGTCATCGCTGTCGTCCGGGTGCCTCATCTCGAAGGCGATCTCACGAAACTCGCCCTCCACGGAGGAGAGCACGTAATTCGAATACGAGGTGCCTGCCAGCGTGTCCACATCCAGAACGAAATCGTCCAGACCGACGCCGCCCTCCTGGGGGATGTTCTTCTGAATAGATCCGGAGCTGTCCAGAAAATACGTGGTCTCCAGATCGTTGGTCCCCACGTTGTTTCTGCCCACGCGAAGCTCGGAAATGGTCTTGGAGCTTCCGGACTCGTTCAGATTCATGAAGGGCGACTTCCAGTTGTAGATGATGGCCGAGCCGTTCCAGGAGCGCGTGGCCTGCTGCCCCAGAAGCACGAAGCCGTCGTACTGCCCGATGGCCGGGACACGGACGCCGCTCGAGTTCTCGAAGATGGCGAGCGAGGCCGCTCCCTGTGTGGCCAGGAAGGTCCACCGGAACCAGCGCACCGGATCGAACCGGTAGTCGAAACCGATGATGGTGTCGTTCACCACGGTGTTGGGCGAGGTGGTGGTGGAGGTGCTGGTGGAAATCGCGCAGAGCACGAGCCCCTTGGCGACGTGGTTGATGGCCACCGCCTTGTCGAGATTGGAGAGATCGGCGTTTTCCTCGATGTAGGTGTTGATCGGAGCCGAAAGAGAGCCGTGGCGGAAGCGCTGGGTTCCGGGCGCCTCTGTCAGCTTGTGCCACGTCCCGTCGATGTTCATGAAGGCGAGGTCTGAGCCGAATTCCAGTATCACCCGGTTGTTGGCCGCGCCCACCTCGTTGGTGTAGTTCACATGCTTGAAGAAATCAGAGCCGGTCGGCGCCGAGCCCACGATACGGTGAATGGAGCCCTTGTTCGGGCCCTTGAACACCCAGAGGTCGCCCTTGTGGGACTTCAGTCCCGTGATCCGGTCCCCGTCGTCCGCGTCGATATCCAGCGACCCAGCGCCAGAGCCGCTGTGATCAGTAGGATCACCGTTGCCAGAAAAATATAGCCGAGAAGGAAAAGCGTCATTCCCAGAATACCAAAGACGGTTCCGATGCTTTTCCGAAAAAGCGAAGTTGACCGGAGAACCCGCCAGAACCGAAAATGTAGTCTGGTCCCAGGAGAAGGGGACATCGACTCCCGACTCCGATGCGATGATGACGAGGTCGTTGAAGACGGTGTAGTCGGGTATTTTACTGCTTTCAAGGCCGCTTTTAATGCTGTCCCACGTCCCGTCCAGGTCTTCCTTGAAGATGGCCGTTCCGGCATGACAGAGCCTTTTTCTTGTGGTACTACCGCCCGTACCCACCTTGTAGTATTCGAACAGGCCGGTCACGATGGGCGTTCCGGATATGGCGACAGAGTTGAGCTTGGAGGCGCCCCACGCCTTGTGCGGGCCCCCGTCCAGTTCGTAATAGAGATTGTCGGCAATCGTCAGCCAGGGGAGCCGGATGATTCTCCCGCCTCCGGCGCTGGCCTCGACGTTCCACCTTCCGAGCGTGTCGCCCAGGTCGGTGGACCATCCGCCGTCAATGAAGATATCGATGGACGCGACATCCTGCGGCATTACTTGATGTTCTCCTCTCCGTAAACGGTGAAGTTGATCGCGTTGCCCGTTCCCGTTCTCACCGCCAGATTTCCGCTGGCGTTTTTCATCCATATCCCGCCCGTATCATGCTCTCCAAACGATACGATGTCCGTCTTGTTCCCACCCAGGGAAACATCGAACATGAGGGCCGTCGTCTCGTCGTACGTGGTCCCGTCCTCGTCGTGACATATCCGGTACGTTGCGGCCGATGACGTCGTGTTGCAGACAATGACGACGTGAACCCGCGTTTCGATGTTGCTGCCGGGCGAATAAATGCTGACGGCGGTTGTGTTCGCCGGTCTCGACTGGCCGAGCTGCTTTCTGCTGAACCCGATGCGCGTCACTTTCAGCCCTTCAGCAAAATAGAGAAACTGGACGCTACCGACGCCGTGGTCGCATCAACCAGTCCCCTGATCTCGATGTCCGTCTTCGCGGCAATCTGAATCCAGTTCATGGGAAGCAAGATGCTTGACGCGACGGCATTGAACTTCTCTTTTATCTGAAAAACCTCGTTTTCCGGCCTGAAATAAATGCCTCCGGTGAATTCTTTTCCGGTGGCGACAGACACGAATACATTCTCCAGATACCCGGTCTTTCCGTTCGGTATCGTGTAGACGCACTGAAGAGTCTGCCCCTCATCGGCGACGATCTCGCCGTAGACGGT
>CAMYJL010000447.1 GCA_947258645.1 uncultured Nitrospinota bacterium | reverse complement strand
GCGCATTTCCTGAAGCAGGCTTTCTCGCCGGATGGCCTACATTGCCCCCTCGGAGCGCCCTCGATGGTGCCCTCCGAAGCGGATGCGCGGCCCCAGGAAGGCGGGAAATATGCCCGGACGACGAAAGAAAAAAACTGATGAACAGCACATCCCGGACCGGATTTCGGGAGGACGGGCGGGAATTTCACGCCAAAAGCCCGCCCTCGCCGAATTTCTGGAAAAAGAGATCCGGACCGACTCCGGCGCGTTCTCTTTTGTAGGCCGTGAGACGCTGCGCGAGACGGTGGATCACCTCGACGAAATCCTCCGTCTCGGGCTCCCGGAACGCACCGTGAGCGTTCTCAAGGGAACCCAGATCGGCATGACCACAGTGGCGATCGGCCTTGCCCTCTACACCGTCTATGTCCATCGCCTCAATGTTGGCTACTTTCTTCCCGATCAGGACTTCGCCAACCGCTTCGACGATACCCGCGTCCGCCCCGCCATCCGCCGCGCCGCCCTCGCCGCCGCCATGCGCGACGGGCGCTACCGGGGCGCCGCCTCGAAGGGCCTCAAGGAGTTCCCCGGCCCCGACGGCTCGCGCTTTCTCTACATCCTCGGCCTGCGCGACATCGGCAACGCCATCTCGCTCCCCCTCGATCTTCTGATAAGGGACGAGGTGGACGACCTCCCGCCCGAAAACCTCCGCTGGTCGAACGACCGCCTCGACGCCTCGAAGCTCGCCCTCACCGTCAACCTCGCCATGGGCCGCACGCCCGGCGCGGGAATTCAGGCCATGTTCGAGGAGGGCGACCGGCGCGTCTGGCGCGTCCCCTGTCACGCCTGCGGGGCCGAATGGGCGCTCGAGGAGCACTGGCCCGATGTTTTGCGTGAAGCCGGTGTGTCGAGTGAAGAAAACCCGAATGAAGAAGAAAGGCTCCGCCTCGCCTGCCCCGCCTGCGGGGCGTCGCTCGCCCGCTCGGCGGGCCGGTGGCGTCCCGGCGGGAGTGAGGCTGAGGCGGAGCCGCTTGCGGGACACCGGAGCTACCGCATCTCCCAGCTCGCCGTCCCCGCCGTCCGCCTGGAGCGGGTCGCCGCCAAGTGGCGCGCCGCCGGGAGGCCGGGCGAGCGGGCGAAGTTCCGCTGCTCCTGCCTCGCGATGCCGGACGCGGGCGAGAGCCGGCCCATCGACGCCGCCCTTCTGAACGCCCTCCGCGCCGCCGCGCCCCTTCAGATGGAGGCCGCCCCGGTTTGACGAGCCCAGAAGAACCCTCCGCCCCCCTCCGCTTCTGCGGGATCGACACCGGCGAAAGCTGCGCCCTCGCCGTGCGCGAGCGCGCGGGCGACGCTGTGCGCTGGATTTATTTCGAGGCGCCGCCCATCGGAGAGCTGCCCGGGCGCTGCGAGCGAATCTTCGACGCCCTCGGTGTCGAGGGGATGGTGATCGACGGCGGCCCGCACACCGAGGCTGCCCGGCGGGTGTACGACCTGCTGCCGGAGGGCGGCTTCATCTGGCGGCACACCGAGGGCGGGATGGCCGTGAAGCGGGTGCCCTTCCTCGGCGTCGAGCGGCGGGGCGTCCGCATGAACCGGGAGGAACTGCTGGAGCGCCTCGTCGAGGAATTCCGCGTGGGCGAGGTCCGCTGGCCGGCGCCTCGCGACGAGAAAGAAGAAGCCCTCCTCGCCGAGGTGGAGCGTCATCTGATGAACTTGAGGAAAAAGCGCGTCCGCCGCGCCGGGGGCGAGGAGATCGACGTTTTTGAGCGCGGGGAGAACCATTTCGGCTTCGCCTGCGCCTACGCCAAGCTCGCCGAGGAGCTGGCCGTGAGCGAGGGGATGCTCGCCCCGCCCGCGGGCGGCACCGTTCCGCCGCCGCCGGAGAGCGGATACCCGCGTATCAGCCAGGGCCGATAAGGACCATAAAAAGGGAGAAACGCGATGACCGAGAAAATCACGACCGGGAGGAACGGAGATCGAGGGAAGAAAACGCGCAGGAGGAAACGGGCGGCTTCCGCGCGGAACCCCCTGCGCCACTTCGCCAGCGCCGGGCTCGACCCCGACGAGCACCTTTGGCGGAGCGTCTCGGGCGGTCGCCCGGGCATTTCCCGCCTCCGGCACGATCGCATGCAGCGCCTCGCGTATGAGCTCTGGCTCACCAACCTCATGGGCCAGCGCCTGATCGAGGTCGTGACGGATCACGTTGTTGGCGAGGGGGTCGCCTGGCGCTCAGACGATCCGACGGCCGAGGCCGCTGTCCGCGCCTTCTGGCGCGACCCGGTGAACCAGATGGACCTCCGCTTTGAGCGCCTCGTCTCGGAGCTCGGCATCTTCGGGGAGCTCCTGCTCCCGGTCGCCGTCTCGGAGTTCGAGGGCCAGGTGCGCCTCGGCTACGTGAGCCCGCGCCTGATCGAGGAGGTCGTGCCCGATCCCGACAACTGCGCCCTG
>CAMYJL010000446.1 GCA_947258645.1 uncultured Nitrospinota bacterium | reverse complement strand
GGGGAGGCTCATTCCATCGGCCCTCGAGTGAAACGTCGCCTCTCATTTCCCGGCCGACAGTGATGGCCTATGAACAGGAGATTCATTATGAAAGGTAGATTTCGGAATTTTGTCGGATTGGTCGTCATGGTCGGTCTTGTTGCCTTGCCGACACCATCAGTGGCCGCCACTGGTAAGGACTTGCCCTGTCGGGCGGTGAAGCTCATCGTTCCATGGGGAGCGGGCGGCGGCACCGATGTCATCTTCCGCATCGTGGCGCGATCGGCGCAAAAGCATCTCGGAAAAGACATCGTCGTGCAGAACGTGGGCGGGCAGGGCGGCAACAAAGGCGCCAAGGTGGCCAAGGCCTCCAAACCGAACGGCTGCACGCTGTTCGCGGGCCACGACTCGATGCATACCTCCTACGTGCAGGGCCGGGTGGATTTCTCCTATTTCGCTTTCGAGCCCGTCTCGCTTGTCACCCACACGCCTTCGATTATGGGCGCGCATCCGGACGTTCCCTGGAAGAGCGCGAAAGCGCTCATCGCCGACATGAAAAAGAACCCGGGCAAAAAGATTCTTTTCGGCGCCACGCTGGGCTCGACGAGCCACTTTTTTCCGGTGCTGGTCGAGGCCAAAACGGGCGCCAAGTTCAAGTATGTCGGTTATGACGGTACCCGCCAGCGCATGACCGCCCTGCTGGGCAAGCACATCCATCTCGGCGAGCTCAACATCTCGTCGGCCAAGAAGTACCTCGGCGGCGGCAAGCTCATCGGCCTCGGCATCGCCCTCGAAAAACGCGACCCGCGCCTGCCGAACCTGCCCACCCTGAAAGAGCAGGGCATCGACGTCGTCACGGGCGTGAACCGAGGCGTGTACCTGCCGAAGGGAGCGCCCGTAGCGATTCAGGAGATGTTTGAGAATGCCATCGGCAAGGCCATGAAGGATCCGGCCGTCATCAAGGATTTGACTGCCAAGGGCGTCATTGTGCAGTACAAGGGGCGCAAGGCGTACGCGGCCTTTTTGAAGGACAGCCAGAAAACCATCACGGACGCAGCCAAGCGTGTTGGCCTCTACAAGCGGAAAAATTAGCTTCAGTCAAATATCAGAATGGCGGCGGCCTTCGCGGGCCGCCGCTCTTTTGCGCAAGGAAATTTCATGCGATTCCGCGCGGACACCATCATCGGCGCCCTTCTGCTCGCACTGGTGCTGGTTCTCTTTTCCATGAGCTTTTACCTGCCCCCCGCCCCTTACGGGACGATGGGCCCCGCGCTCTTTCCTCGCGTGCTTCTGCTTGCGCTCTTTCCGATGTGCCTGGCCCTCTTTCTGAAAGAACTGTTCCTCGACATCCGGGAGCGCCGGGAGGCGGGACGACCGTTCGTCGAATGGCTGGACGAGTACCGAAACGTCCTGGTGGCCTACCTTCTCTTTTTTCTTTTTGCTCTGCTACTTCCTTACGCAGGATATCTAATCGCAGGATTTATTTTTCTCTTTACGATGCAATTGGCTCTGGGTCCAAAAAGCTGGCGCAAAGTGCCCCAGTACGTGGCGGTCACCGTGATAGTTTTAGGTGGTCTTTTTTTGTTGTTCCGGTATTTGCTGTTGGTTTTTTTGCCCGAAGGCGAAATTTTTTGAACGGCTGGAGGGCGGGGCGATGAAGAAGGTGGATGATGGTCGTTGAAAACGTTATACAAGCTTTTGCGGCGGTTTTTCAGCTGAATACGGTCCTGTTGATCATCGCGGGCACGCTGTCCGGCATCGTGGCGGGCGCCATCCCGGGTTTCACGATTGCCATGGCCGTCATCCTCACGCTTCCCTTTACTTTTGGCATGTCGCCGCTCCAGGGCTCGGCGACCATGATGGGCGTTTTCGTCGGCGGCTATTCGGGGGGGCTCATCTCGGGGACCCTGCTGGGCATTCCCGGAACGCCCTCGTCCGTGGCGACGACATTTGACGGATTTCCGATGGCGCGTCAGGGACGTCCGGGCCTCGCTCTGGGAATCGGGATCTGGTCGTCCTTCTTCGGCGGGATGATCGGAGCCATCCTCCTCGTCCTTTTCGCACCTCCCATTGCCCTGTTTGGCCTGAAGTTCGGCCCTTGGGAGTTCTTCGCTCTCATAGCGTTTGCATTGACGATTATTGCAAGCCTTTCTGGTTCGTCTCTCCTCAAAGGCGGAATTTCAGGTCTCATGGGTCTTCTCGTTGCGACAATTGGGGACGACGACATCACGGGCATCTCCCGCTTCGATTTCGGGACCGAGGCGCTCAAGCAGGGGTTCGCCTTCCTGCCCGTTCTCATCGGGATGTTTGCCTTCGCCCAACTCATGAGCGACGTGGAGGGCGGCGAGGAGGCCCAGGCTTCGCTCATCGACGCCCAGGCGGAGCGCGTCAAGGTGGACCACTGGGGTGCGGTCAAGACCATCTTGAGCCAGCCGATCAACCTCATCCGGTCCGCCTG
>CAMYJL010000445.1 GCA_947258645.1 uncultured Nitrospinota bacterium | reverse complement strand
CAGAGGTCGAGGACGAAGCCTTCTACAGGCGGACTGCTGGATTGCTTTGCCACCATCTGAGAGGGGCGGGTTTCGAGCCATCCGAAGACCTCCGGGAGGAATACTCCGAAATCGCCCGCGCCAACATGATGTTCGAGGCCGAGCTTCGCCGAATAGCGCCGTATTTGCGAGAGGCAGGGCTCCGGATTCTCCTGATAAAGGGCTCTGCGCTCCATCTTGCGGTTTACCGAAACCCCGGTCTTCGCCCCTTCGAGGATTCCGACTGGGTGCTCGCAAACGAAAACGACACCTCCGGAGCGGGCCGGGTTCTTCAGCGCATCGGTTATGAAGCGTGCGGGGACGACGCCTCGCCGAAATGGGTCCGCGACCGGTTTACCATCGAATTTCACCGGAATTTCCTGGGGGATGAAAGAGTCGCCGCGCGCACCTCGGGCCTTGAGGAGAGGGAAGGAAATCATGACGGGGACGTATGGAGAAGGGCGCTTCCTTCGGACCTCGGCGACCCATATCTTGTCCCCGCGCCCGAAGATCACCTGATTATCCTGTGCGCTCATCTGATGAAGCACAATTTCGAGCCCGGTATCTGGTTCACCGATCTTCAAGCGTTGTTGGCCGAAACGCCTGCTTTCGACTGGGAGGCGGTTCTCTCGAGCGCGCGCTCGTGGGGCCTGCTGCGGCCGCTGGCGTTTGCTTTCCGGAATCTCGGCGTGCTGGATGAAGAGAGTGGGCCTCTGATACCGATGCCCCGGGAGGCGCGGCGGGCGCTGGCATTCGTTCGGCTAACCTCTTTGGATAAAATTCTGCTCGCCCTTGCGGCGAGGGGAGGGAGACTCGCCGGAGAAAAAGAGGAATGGGGGAGAGCGCCCATCGCGAACATGCTCTGGCTCTCTTCGCTGGAAAGGCCGGGGGAGAAATTCCGCCTTCTCTGGGAGGCCGCCTTCCCGCGCGGCGAGGTCATGGCTGGAATGTATCCCGCCTACCGTTCCGGCTTTCGATGGTGGTTCATGCTGCGCCGAACGGCGGAATTGGCCCGGCTGGCCTTCCGCTTGATTCTGATGGCGCGGGCGAGGGGGAGAGGATCAGGTGGGAGGCGATAGTGTTCGGCTGCTGGTCCTCTCGGATACGCACGGCAGCTTGCCGAAGGAGGTGTTGGGGGCGTGCGAGGGGGCCGATCATATCGTCCACGCGGGAGATGTGGGCCCGGAGGAATTTTTGCACGAGCTTGGGGCCATTGCACCGCTGACCTCGGTGCTGGGGAATGTTGATCCGCCGGATTTGTCTCCCCTTCGGGGAAGGCTTGAGCTGGCCGGGTGGCGCATTCTGGTTCAGCATATTGTCTGGGCGAGGGGCGGTCCATCGGGCGAGGTTCTCGATTTGCTGGACGCCGAGCCTGCAGACCTCGTTATTTTCGGCCATTCGCATGACCCTCTATGTGAGCGAATCGGGCGCAGTCATGCTGGGAATGTGGTGTTCTTCAACCCAGGCAGCTGCGGTCCGAAGCGGTTTTCTCTTCCGAAATCATACGGGGAGGCGCTACTCGGCCCGGAGGGCGCCCGGTTCCAGGTGTTCGATTTGGAAGGAAGCCCGGCGGAGGCGCCGATAATCGATCGCACGTTCAAGATCAATAGGTAGAATTGTTACGGGAGGGCGTTTCTCCGCTCTCAAGCCGTTTCCTGCCAGGATTCTTGCGCATCCCCGCCCCGCATTCTGCATCCCCCCGATTTTTGAATAAAGAACCGGCGAGGATCCGCGCCCGGGACGGAAAGGATCTGCTTGGATATTCGGGTTTAATGCGGAGTGGCTGTCAGGATCAGCCGCCGCGCGCCGCGCGCTTGGATGCCTTGAGGGGATTGAGCTTCTTTTCCAGCGGAATGGCGAAGTCCATCTTGATGTGGGTGGCAAGCGGACAGCGTCCCCGCTCCCAGCGGCTTTCCGGGTTGGGGAACTTCGTGCAGAACTGGCCCTTTGGGGTGTCCATGATGTGACCGCAGGGTTTTTCGTCATCGCCTTTGAGGCATTCTTCGGTAACCGCGATGCAACTGGTCCCATTGTAGCCGCAACGGCTGCTCCCGATGGTTCCCTTTTGGGCAAAATGACAATCGACCGATGTTTCCAGCAGCGTGCACTCCATTCTCTGAACCCCCGTTTACCGAATGTAAACAAATGTTTCGCACGGAATTATCCGTTTCCGCGAGGGGGGAGTTTAGGCGAATCGCCTCCAGGGTGCAAGCCGAAAGGGAAAATATCCGCTCTCTCCGGATTCGTCGGAATTCCTTATGACTGAAGGAAAATCAGTAAGTTGAGATAGGCAGACAGGAGCCCGAAAATCTTTTAATGACGCAGTAACAATCATGAAACATCGACGAAACAATGAAGATTTACAAGATAGGGAAATAGAGTCGGCAGGGAAGAGGACACTCAATCGATCTGGTTGACCTGTCTAGGCGGCGTG
>CAMYJL010000444.1 GCA_947258645.1 uncultured Nitrospinota bacterium | reverse complement strand
ACAAGAAGCTGCGCCCCAAGCTTCCGGGCTTCGTCGATGCCGTGTTGAACGAATGAAGTGGAACCGGGTGATATCGCATCGACGACATCAATGACGACGACCGGCTTGGCGCTCGGAGCAGCGCCGATGGGAAGCGCCTGCGCAGCCAGCAGGATGACCCCGATCAATGCGCACATGACGTAAGACAGGAAACGTCCACGACTGTTATTCCAGGAACATTTCGCCATCTCATACCCTTCTTTAGCGGCAGAAAAGGAGACTGATTCAACCAAAGCTTAACATAGGAAACCCTTAATTAGGACTCCCGGCCTCCAGAAGCACCTCGTCGACAATCCCCACCGCCGTGTCGATATCCCCCTCGTCAATCACAAGAGGAGGAAGGAACGCCAGAACGTTCCCGTAATGCCCGCCAGGATAAAGAAAAAGCCCCTTTTTGAGCGCGAGATCGCTCGCCACTTTAGCGATGGCAAGCGGCTCCCGGCTCTCCCGATCCCGCACCAGTTCGGCCGCAACCATGAGCCCCCGGCCGCGCACCTCGCCGATGACAGCGTGCCGCTCGGTGAGCTCTTCCAGTCGCCGGAGGAAAATGCCGCCCAACTCGGCCGCGCGCTTTGACAACTCCTCCTCTTCGTACACCGCGATCGACGCCAGCCCCGAGGCACACGCCAGGACATTGCCCGCATACGTGCTGCTCTCCGTTCCGGGAGAGGAGGCGTCCGCGATCTCGGCCTTGACGACGCAAGCCGACAGCGGGAGCCCGCCGGAGATCGATTTTCCGAGGACGAGCAGATCGGGCTCCACCCCCTCCTCGTGCTGAAAAGCGAACATTTCGCCCGTTCGCGAAAATCCGCTCATGACCTCATCGATGATCAGGAGAACACCGTGCCGGTCGCAAAGCGCCCGAAGCTTCCGCAAAAAGCCAGGCGGCGCCGGAATCATCCCGCCATTTCCCTGCACCGGCTCGATGATAATGGCGGCGACCTCTCCCCATCCGCTGACCGGATTGCTCATGAACTCATCGATGTACCGGATGATTCCTTCGGCGCACTCCTTCGCCTCCCTGGCAACCGGATTCCGGTAAGGATAGGGATAGGGAACGTGATGCGCCCCGGGGACGAGCGCCCCGAGCCCCTCGCGCTGGTTCTTGCGGCCCATGAAGGGAAGCGCGCCCATCGTCCGTCCATGAAAGCCCCCTGTGAAGCCGACCACTTCCTGACGCCCGGTGGCCCGGCGCGCGAGTTTGATCGCGGTTTCCGCCGCTTCGCTTCCCGTCGCGCCGAAGAGAATTTTCTTCGGCGAAGGCCCCCCCACGAGGGAGAGGACCTTCTCTTCCAACTCGACCCGAGTCCGGGAGCCAAGGGACATCGCCTGGTGCACTTTCCCGGCCTGCTCCCGAACCGCCTCGACGACCCGGGGATGGCAATGCCCGGCGTTGAGCGACCCGAATCCGGCCACGAAATCGAGAAAAACGTTTCCGTCCACATCCTCGACCTCGGCCCCGAGCGCCCGCTCGACAACGACCGTCTCCGGGCTCATGCCGAAGGTGAGCCCCGCCCTCGTTTCGGAGTTTCGAATCCGATTGAGATGTTCCCTCGTCCGGGGACCCGGATGGGGAACGCGCAGGCGCGGCGCTCGTTTCATGACTCCCTCCTCAATATGGAGATATTCCAGGAATAAGGGAAATTATGCCCTTATCCTCCCCCGGCCACAATTCACCGCCGAGAACCGTTGTTTGAGGAAAACGAGAATTTGCTGATATAAGTGCCGGGCGGCTGAACGCCGAGGAATTCATCGAACCCAAAAGAGGCTGATGTGACGACCAGAACCTCATCCGATAAGGGAATTTATTACGGTTGGTATATTCTGGCCGTGAGTTTCCTCATTCTGTTTATGGGATTAACGTTCCGCCAGTCTTTCCAGATTTTCTTCAAACCCATTCAGGACGAATTCCAGTTGAGCCGCGCGGCGCTCTCGCTCCCGGTCGCTCTCTCGCTCATTCTGTTCGGAATCGCCCAGCCCGTCGGAGGACTCCTGATCACCCGATTCGGCTCGCGGAAGGTCATCACCTTTGGCGTCACTTTGACCGGTATTGCCGTATTAGGCATGAGCCAGATCAGCTCGGTCTGGGGGATCTACTTTTTTTTCGGAATCCTCCTGGGGCTCGGCGGGACCGGCAACAGCTTCACCAGCGTCACGCCCGTTCTCTCCTCATGGTTCCAGGAGCGCCGCGGGCGGGCCTTTTCCATCGCCGCCTGTGGGTCCAGCCTCGGTCAGCTCATCATGATGCCGGCTCTGGCCTTCATACTCGCCACCCTGGGATGGCGCTCGACCTACTTCTGGACCGGGACGCTGTTTCTCGTCATCTCAGTACCGCTCTGTTTTTTCGTCATTCGGAATCGCCCGGAAGACATCGGTCTCAACAGGTCGAACGGTGAAGCACCCGGCTCCAAATCGAGC
>CAMYJL010000443.1 GCA_947258645.1 uncultured Nitrospinota bacterium | reverse complement strand
CGTCACGCCGACAAATTCCGCGACGAATTGCGCCCTCGGATGATTGTAAATCTCCACGGCCGTTCCGACCTGCTCGATCTTGCCGTGATTCATCAGGCAGATCCGGTCGCTCGTGACCATCGCCTCGGACTGATCGTGGGTAACGTAGATGCTCGTGATGTTAAACTCGTCGTGCAGACGCCGAATCTCGAAACGCATTTCCTCGCGCAGGTTCGCGTCCAGATTCGAAAGCGGCTCGTCAAGCAGGAGAATGCTCGGTTCAACGACAAGCGCGCGCGCCAGGGCGACGCGTTGCTGCTGACCGCCTGAAAGCTCGCCCGGATAGCGGTCGCCGAGATGACCCATCTGAACGACATCGAGCATTTTCTTGACCTTCTGATCCGCCTCCTGAGAGGTGACGTCCCGGAACTTCAGGCCATAGGCAACGTTCTGATAAACCGTCTTGTGCGGCCACACGGCGTAGCTCTGGAATATCATGCTCATGTTCCGGCGTTCGGGGGGCACAATGGCCCCGCCGCGTGAAACGACTTCACCTTCCACCTGAATCTCTCCGCCATCTGGCTCGAGAAAACCCGCAACAAGGCGCAGCGTTGTCGTCTTGCCACATCCGGAGGGTCCGAGGAGGGAGATCAGTTCCCCGTGGGGAATGGCCAAATCGATCTCGTCCACGGCGCGGACGTCGCTTCCGAAAATCTTCAACAACTGCTTCATCTCAAGTGATGCCAAGGAAAATCTCTCCTCTCGTTTAACCCGCCTTCATGAAGTCCCGGCCCACCAGCCGGAAACCGGCGGCGATTGCCGCCAGCGTGATGACCAACAGGGTGACGGCAATCGCCGAAATGGGGCCAAACAGATTCTCTTCGTACAGGTCAATGATGACCACCGAAATCACCTTCGTTTCCGTCGTCCAAAGAAGGATCGAGGAACTAAGCTCCCTGAGCGAGGGCATGAAAACCAGAATCCACGAAGCGATCAGCCCCGCCTTGAAAAGCGGGATGGTCACATCCTTGAATACCTGTACGCGGTTCGCCCCCAGGATGCGGCTGCACTCCTCCAACTCTGGATGAATACTCGTGAGCGCGGCGTTGCTCGTCTGGAACGCAAGAGGCAGATACTTCGTTAGATAGGCCAGAAAAAGGATCCACAGCGTGCCGTAGAGGACGAAGGGCTGTTTCGTATAGGCCGCGAACAGACCGACCGCCAGGACGATGCCGGGTATGCCGATGGGAGCGGTCGACATGAACCCCACAAAGGTGTGTCCCCAAACAAGCTTTCGCTGGGCAATATAAGAAGCGATCGAAGCAACCGCTGCTGCTCCGGTGGCCGCCATCAGTGCAAGGCCGACCGTGTTGAGAATGGATTCCCGGACACCGTCGTTCTGAATCATGAAGACATAGTTATCGAGCGTCGTGTTTTCCCAGACCATGCCGCCGCCGAGCGTTTTCGTAAACGAAGTGACGACAAGCGCGAAATACGGCAGGAACAGAGTGCAGAAAACGGGGAAAGCGGCCAGGGCTAAAACTGGATACCGCCACGCACCGAGCTTCTGGGGCCGGCGCTGCCCCCCCTTGCCGCCCCCCGTGGCGTAGCCCCGCTTTCCCAGAACCCTTCCCCGCGTCCAGATCAGGGCGATGGCGGCGACCAGCATGGGCATCGCGTAGGCAGCGGCCACGCCCAGCATGTCATCTTCCGAGACCATGAACTGGCGAAGCTGCGTGGTCATCGTGTGATAGCCCGCCGGGATGGCCAGAATCGCCGGAATGCCGAAGAGGATCATGGCCTCCAGCGCGGCGAGGATGAGACCCGCGAAAAGGGCCGGCAGCACGAGCGGGAGGGTAATGCTAAGCATTGTGGAGAGCGTCCCCCCGCCGGCGATGTTGGCCGCGTCCTCGATGTCCGAGGATATGTTGTTGAGCCCGGCAAGCACCACGATGAAAACGAGCGGAAACGTATAAAGGGTGATCGCGAAGATGACGCCCGTCAGGGAAAAAATGTTGAAGACCGAGAAATCCGCACCCGTCACCCACCGGAACGCGACGTTCAGCCACCCCGCCCGCGGCCCGGCAAGGAAGATCCAGGCGATGGCGCCCAGAAAAGGAGGCGTCACGAAGGCGGCCAGAACCGAGTTCCGGATGACTCCGGTGTGGGGCATGTCCGTGCGACTGACGCACCAGGCCATTCCCGCCCCGATGATCAGGCTGAACACACCGGCAAAAATCGCGATAATAAAAGTGGTGAGAATGGGGCCGTATTAAATGGGGTCGGAAAACGCCTCGATATAGTTGGCCAGAGACAGCCACCAGCTATCGTCTTCCGCTTTGACAAAACTCTCCTGCAGCAGGAAATAAACCGGAAGGACAACCAGAAAGACGAGAAGGACCGTAACGGCAACCCAGACCAGGGTCGTATAGTCGAACCGCCGCACCAATCCGGCCGATTTGGAAGAACCGATATTTCCGATCGACTGGACATCCT
>CAMYJL010000442.1 GCA_947258645.1 uncultured Nitrospinota bacterium | reverse complement strand
TTTTGCGCTTCATCTATAATAAGTACGTAACGGCGTCCCCGGGCATGGGCGTAAAGGAGATGGCTGTTGATAATATCGACCAGAAGTTTCAGGCTGTCCGTGCCCTTGGGATAGGTGATGCCCAGTTCGTCGCAGGTCGTCGCGAGAAGTTCCGTTTCGTTGAGCCGGGGGTTGAGAATAAGCGCCAGGTCCACGGTGTCCGGCAGTTGTTCCATGAGACAGCGGCAGATTGTCGTTTTCCCGGTCCCCACTTCGCCGGAAAGAAGCACGAAACCGCCTCCTTCGCCGACTCCGTATAACATGTGGGCAAGGGCCTCCTGGTGCCTCTTGCTCATGTAGAGGTAGCGGGGGTCGGGAGAAATCGAGAACGGGTTCTCGTCGATGCCGAAATATTCTGTATACATGGTCCCCATTCATTGTGCCGGTGCCGGAACAGTCCCCGAACTTTGGTGTGACCGTCGAACAGGATTACTATCTGGTTTTATAGCCGTTCAGGCAAGGGGTGGTTGGGAAAGGGCTCTTCCGAATTACCCCGCCGCCAGGGCCCGATCCAGAAAATCAAGCCGATCCTGCCCCCAGAACAGGATTCCGTTGTAAATATAGGACGGGGCGCCGAACGCGCCGGCCTCGATCGCGAGCCGGGTATTGTCCTCCAGTTCCGATTTTACGGCATCCGATTCGCTGGATTCGAGCAGGGCCGGGCCGTCCAGTCCAGCGGCGGCGGCGATGTCGAGAAGCACCTGGGTGTCTGCAATATCTTTTTCCTCTGTCCACAGCGCCCGTTGCAAGGCAATGCAAATCTCCCCGCAGGGATGGTCCGCTTGACGGGCGGCGATGATCATTCCGGTCGCCTTGGCGATGTCCACGGGAAAAAAACGGGGCTTCAGGGTGACCGGAATGTCCAGGAAATCCCGCCAGCGTTCGATCTCCACCAGGCGGTAAGCCTGGCGTGCCGGCGCGCGCTTGGGCAGGGGCAGACCCCCGGTCTGGTCGAAGAGGGCGGCCATATCGACAGGGCGGTAGTCAATCACGGCCCCGTGCCGTCCGGCGATCTCTTCAAGTCGCTCGGCGCCCATGTAGGACCAGACGGACCCGAGGGCGAAGTAGTAATCGATGGTTTTGGACATGTGAGATCATCCTTAACAAGAGGTAAATCAAGAAGATCGAAAACCTACCCGTAAGGGGAGGGGGGCTCAAGCGCGATCATTTGCTCGCGGCCTGAACGCGAAAAAAGAATGAATAAACTGAATTTGTCCGGCAAACACATTTTGTTAACACTCACAGTACAAATATAAATCATCCCGCTTCTCTGATGGGGGAAGCTCAAAAGGGGTTATGCAAGGGGTACCGAACGATGATCAACCTGCCGAAGGAAGGCCGCAGGATTTACGAAGCGGTGATTTATAACAAAGTGTTGCGCGCCTTGGTCAAAGGAAATGAAAGCCACGATTATTTCAATGACCAGTGGGCGGATTCCCACGTCTGCGACGTTTCCGCGCGCAACAAGGGCGAAGCCCGCAAAATTGTCTCACAGCACTATCCACCGGAAGACGGGTTCGTTATTCAGGATCTTTATCCGAGCGCATCCTGACGCAATTTCTCAGTGCGTGTCCTGACGTGACAGCCGAGCGCTTTCCGGCGCGGCGGTAAGTCTGCCGTTCAACAGCTGGGGTATGGACTCGTAAAAAAGGTGCTTACCTTTTCCAGCGTCCGCTAACCGTAAGGATCGGCTTTCCGCAGGCGTTCAGGAAAAGTCCGGACATGACCCTCTACTCCCTTCTGCTTCTTTTTCTCCAGAAGCCTTTCCGTTACCTACGCCTTGATAGAGGTGCCGATTTGAGACGCGAACTTGTAGGTATTCCCCCCTTCCGCCTTCGCCAGATACATCGCCGCGTCGGCATTTTCCAGCAACGCTTCGAGAGTTTCACCGTGCTCCGGGAATAGGGCAATCCCGATACTGCAGCCAATGGTGACATTCTCGTCATTAATGACGAACGGCATAGACATTACCTTGAGCACCTTATCTGCCATTACCGAAGCCTTGGTATCCTCCTTGAGATTGCTCAGTAATAAAGTGAATTCATCTCCGCCATGGCGACCAATGGTGTCTGACTCACGGAAGTTATCTTTTAAGCGGTTGGCTACCCTTTTAAGAATTTGATCTCCCGCGTTATGTCCTAGGGAGTCGTTGACTGGTTTGAAATTATCAAGATCCACAAAAAAAAGCGCAATTTTGGTGTGATTTCTTCGAGCATTTGAAATCGCCTGCAAAGTCAGATCCGCAAACAGAAGACGATTGTGCAAGCCGGTTAGGCTGTCGTGTGTAGCCAGCTGCTTAACTTTTTCCTCTGCCTGCTGCCTTCGGGTAATATCCCTGGCGAGGACGACCATCATAGGTTTGTTTCCTGTCTGGAACTGGCCCAATCTGACTTCGACAGGAAAACACGAACCACCCTTTTGGCAAAAGCGGGTTTCAAAACTCATTGGCTGT
>CAMYJL010000441.1 GCA_947258645.1 uncultured Nitrospinota bacterium | reverse complement strand
TACAAATCATCAAATATTTTTTGGCCGTTCAAAGAGCCTTGAAACAAAGGTGTTGGATTCTCTGTTAATCCTTGAAGCTCATCGACACAAACTTGAATTAACAACTGTTGTTGACGTTCATCCAGGCCTTCTTGAGACAAAAATGGCAGGAGAGGTTCGATTACTTCAGCAGTAGCGTCTTCCACCCTTCTTTCGATTTTTCTGCGCTGAAAATAGGACTGTGTTTGATAATTAATGCCAGCATGAATTATTTTCATGATAAGGGAGTTCACAATTTTAAGTGCGAAAGCACCGACATCAAACATATTGGATCACTCCATTACGGCAATCTAAAAGGGCATTTAATCCTTCGTTTCCCATATATATTTTATAGTATTAAAATTCTAATCCATTAATGGGATTCCTGGCAACAATACTGCTCTGAGCGACCAACTTTAGTCCCAAACAGCCCTGACGTGCTCTCTTCAATCCAGCCGATGCTGATGAAAAATTTTCGTGTTTTAGTCTTTCCCTAAAGCCTGCTACCAACTTCAATGTAAGGCCGTAAACTCCAACAAAGGGGCTTTTGGAACCCGATTAGCTGTCCTTGCCTGGATTCGCTAAGATAATCCCCTCAAAATATTTTGTGCGTGGCCGGGTTTTCATCAAATTCATGGGGTCCTTTTTCGGGACCCGTAGCGTGTCTTCTTTCAAGCGTTCGGTAAAGAGGGGATGGGCGTCATGAAGGACATGCCTTTCGAAAAGCTCCTGCGGGACGCCTTCTGCATCAAGCATCTCGACGGCGGGAACTATCTCAAGCGCTTCAAGGTCGCGGCGGGGTTGTAGGGGGGGATTCGAGAAATATTTAATAGTCGTCTAGCATTTTGAGAAAGCTGGGGTCATATTTCGAAGGCCAGTTACAGACTACTGTCGCCGCTTGGAAAAAATTTGCCATTGAGAGGCAAAACCAATACCGAAAATTCTCTTGTTCGACTTGTATTGATTTTTAGCGGCAAGTCAGGGCCCAAATTTCTAGAGGCGTTTCAACTTGATGTAATCGCCTTTTACCCACAAAGTGACCTTCAGGACTTTTTTCGTGCGGTTTTCCCAGTACCAGCCGTGATGCCCGTCAAAGGCGGCCTCGAGAACCCCTTCGTCTCCCGGCGTCCCGCGGCCTTTCTGATAACTGTGAGAGAAATAGCGGGACGCATTGTAGGGCTCGCCGTGGGTGTCATAGTTCACCACACCGCCATTTGCACTCCATCGATAGGAAACGCGCTTCCCTTTTCGCATCTCCACTTTTACTTCCGCCCCCTCGCCCGGCATCAGAATGACCGAAATTTCACCTGATTTTCCGGGAGGCGTCATGGCCGGGACAGGAGCGACGGAGCTGGCTTGCGAATTGGCGGCCATTTGGGCGTGAATCTTGACCTCGCCCATCTGGGTGAGGCCGAGAATGCGCCCGATGCCCGTGGGGTCGATCGCATACTCGGCGGGCAGGACGGTGGTGACGAGAATGACGATGGCGGCCAAAAGTGCCAGCATGGTCGAGCGAATCAGCTGGCGGGTGGACGGCAGTTCCGCGTCGGAGGGCTGGTGTGCGTTATACATGAATCGTTACCCTTTCGGTCAAAAGACGAAGTAGCCGGTGAGCTGGTAGCCCATGAGAACGAAGCCCGCGGTCATGACGGCCACGTTGACGCTGTAGGCATGACGCCAAAAGCTAGGAGTGCGCCGCCAGAACCCCATCAAGATGAGAATCGCGCCCAGGGCGAGAAGCTGGCCAAGCTCGACGCCGATGTTGAAGGCAACGAGATTGGCGAACAGGCCATCAGGAGACATCTCGAACTCCTGGAGCTTGGTCGCGAGGCCAAACCCGTGGAACAGGCCGAAGATGAGCGTGGCACGCTTCGTGTCCGGCTGGAAACCGAACCAGCGCTGATAGGCCCCCAAGTTGTCGAGTGCCTTGTAGACCACCGACAGGCCGATGATGGTGTCAATCAGATACGCATTGATGCTGATATTGAAGAAGACGCCGGAGAGCAGAGTCACTGTATGCCCGATGGCAAACAGCGAGACATAGAGGCCGACATCCTTCATCCGGTAGAGAAAGAAAATCACTCCCAGCAAAAACAGAAGATGATCGTAGCCGGTCACCATATGCTTGGCGCCGAGGTAGACGAACGGAAAAAAGATCACCCCGGAAGATTCCTGGATGAACCCCTTGTCGCCCTGGGGTACCCCGTGGGCGGAAGCTTCAGACCAGATGAAAAGACCGATTCCGACAGCGAGCAAAAATAAAGCGGGGAGCTTTTGGGCCGATGGGAGCCAGGCGCTCCGCCGCAGAAATAACATCAGGTCTTCCTTTGTGCTCGTTGGATGGTTGGCGTTCCAGACTAATGCAAATTAGTCTAAAAACTGACCTATTTAAGCACTCCCCGGGCGGGCCAATCAAGGTTGTTTCTTCGCGATGGCCGGGTGCAAGCGTTTTCTTTAAGGGAGGCCTGGCGCGCAATGGGGAAACTGGATCTGTCATATTTCCGCCGCAATAACCCCAAATCTGAGGGAATATGGGGTGATCAAAATAAATCGATGATCTCTTTGTTCAGAAACCGCGCTTATCGCCATCTGTTCGGGGCCCAAATCATCCCGCTCGGTCCGGACCGGTTGGCGGGGGTCAGGTGGCTGTGATCAGAACCCCGCCCAAAACCACCAAAGTCGCTGCCGACAGGATTCGCAGGGTCACCTTCTCGATGTCTTTCAGAAAGAAAACACTGAGAAACACCACCCAAAGCGGCGTTATTCTGCTCAGGGGAAGCGTGATCGTAATATCCCCCACCGAAAAAGCGGACCACAGGAATCCGGAAGCGGCGAGATTGAACAGCGCCGCGAGGGCGAATAACGTCCAACTCTTGCGATTGGCTCTTATCTCTCCGCCCCCCGGGAGCCATCTTCTTCCGGCCAACATGACGCCGAGACCGACCCAGAAGGACACGGCGATGCCCAAAAAAGGCGCCCTGCCGTGCGCAAAAGCCAGCTTGATAAAAATGGGCGACAGGGCATAGCCCACCGATGAAACCAGGGGATAAAGCGACCCCTTGTCAATCCAGCCCCGCAGCCCGGGCGTGTCCCCCCGCTCGGGCCAGGAAAGCAGGCACACACCGAGGACAATAAAAACTGTCCCCATGATGACAGGGGCTTGAGGGCGCTCCCCCAGGACCGCCATCGCAAAGAAAACGGCCCAGATCGGTGAGGCGGAATGGATGGGCGTGGCCCGGCTGACCCCGATTCGCTCAATGCCGATGAAATGCGTGATGGTTCCGATTCCGGCCCCCAGGAGTCCGCTCAGGCTGAACCAGAAAATTTGAGTGAATGTGGCCGTCTGGAGGGTTCCCAGGGCGAAGGCGACGATCAGCGCCCCCGTGCCGACAATAATGTCGATGAGAAGAATGGCCGCCATCGAGCTTCCGGTCTGCATGCCGCGCCGAAGCAGGATCAGCGTTCCCGCGTAGCTGAACGATGACGCAACCGCCAAAACCACACCGCTTCCGGAGCGGGAAAATAGTTCAATCATGAGGGAGAAGATACACCCGCTCCCCCCTGAGAGTGAAGAGGGTTCCATCCTGCATGCCGGTGTCACCGGTGACATGCGAAATGCGATATCTCGGCGTTAAACCTCCCGAGAAGGAATAAATTTGGAGCAATTCTCCATCCGATCCCGAATAGCCGTCCTTGCCTGAATTCGCTAAGATGATCCCCTCAAATATTTTGTTCATCGAAATGCATAGGGTCCTTTTCAGGGAACCCGCAGCGCATTTTTTTCAAGAGTTTCTTAGAGGGGTGGTGCGCCATGGTGGATCTCCATTTTTCGGAAGAGCAGTTAGCCCTCCAGAAGCTGGCCAAGGATTTTTCGGATCAGGAGATCAAGCCGATCGCCGCCGAGCTGG
>CAMYJL010000440.1 GCA_947258645.1 uncultured Nitrospinota bacterium | reverse complement strand
ATCGTCCAGCCCGTCTCCCTCGAGAGCACGGTGGTGGTGAACGGCGCGCCGCTTTCTCTGGAGGGAATTACGAAGGACTAGCGCCTGCCCGTTCGAACCGGGAAATCATTTCGTTCGGCCCAGGCGGATCGTCGAGGCCCGCCATTTTTTCCGGGGTCAGATTTTCCGGCATCGAATCCGTACCTTTTTGAGGGGAGTTTTTCATGAAGATCACGGGGCTCAGCCATCTCGCGCTTGCCTGCCGGAACCTGAAAGAAGCCGAGGATTTCTATGCCCGCATCCTGGGCGGCGCTGTCATCCGGCGGATCGGCGGCACCGAGAGCGACCGCCAGGCCGGCCGCGTTCCCCAGGCCATCGTGGAGCTGGCCGAGGGCGTCCTGCTCAACCTGAACGGCGGCGAGCCCGAGGTGCCCGAGGGGCATTTCATTCACTGGGCGTTCCACGGCGATGCCGCCGAGATCGACGAGTGGATCGAGACCTTTAAAAAGGAGGGCATCAAGTGGTACGGCCCCTACGGTCACGGCGGCGTCGGCAACGTCTCCCTCTACTTTCACGATCCGACCGGCTATCTCCTCGAACTCACCCTGGCCTTTCCCGACTGGCCCACCGCCAAGGCCGAGGTCCAAAAGCGCGGCGGCCTCTTCGGCAGCACCCTCTCTACCTACGACCCCGATGAGTGGGACCGCGAGCATCGCGAGAGCGGCGGATGAGGCTCCCGGCCGCAGTCGCGAAGGCCGCCGGAAAGTCATTTCAGTTTTTTGCCGCATCCTTCCGGCAACGGAATAAGCGGCCAGGGCCGTTGCCTCACAAGCCGCCGGGAGCCTGACTTCTTCCCCACCTAATGGGAGGGGACCTCGCTTCAAATAGATGTCTTTTTTTTCGGATCTGGCCGCATGTCCAATGCGGGCAGATAGGGCGTTGCGTCCAATTTTTCGCAGGAAATTCAAAATGTTAGGGCATATATTTTATAGTACTCCTTGGTGTTCGCGGTCGGTGTGTTCTCCGCAATCGGGCGTGCGGGGAAGTTGGGCCGATCCCGGATGCAGGGGGTCTGGTAGCGCAGGTCTCGACGGGGGTTTCCGCCCACCCGGAGGCGTTTTTTTTCCGGGTTATCTCCCTTCCCGGGAGCCTTCGCAGGTTGCCTCCGCCGGGGCCGTTGAGGATCGTCCCTCTTTCCGGCCCTGGGCCTGAGCGTCCGCTATTTCACACGCATGCTGTTGGCATAGCGATGCCGCTCTCCCGGGGCTGCAAAGGGTCGTGTTTGGATGAACCGACCATCTCCCGGACGGAGCCTCCGCCCATCGCGGGGGGCTTTCCCCAGTGGCGCTCACCGGGTGACCCTGGCGGGCCATCTCCGCCGGGGCCGTCTTTTTTGATTTTCAGGTTTCAGCGCTTGATTTATAGTCCCAGAATATCTCAATTGCACCTGCTGTCCGGGTGGGTGTCCATGACCGGCTCTGGGAAGGCTGCTGGCGGGGGCCAAATCTCAACCCCTTGATTCTCAAGGCGTTTTCCTGTTGAATATCAACGCTTTACTTGACATTGGCGGGGGGGTTTGATACCAAGCGGTGGGCGCCCTGCCGGGCGTCTTTTTGATGAGGGAGAGATTTCATGCCGAATGGGATTTTTGAACTGCTGGGGGGGCCGACAAATGCCTGGGCCCTCGCCGGAGGCGGTGGAGGCGGCGAGCAGCCGATCTGGGCGATGCTGTTCCCCTTCGCGATTGTATTCGCCATCATTTATTTTCTCATGATCCGCCCGCAGCAGAAGAAGCAGCAAGAGCTTCAAAGTATGCTGAACGCCCTCAAGGCCGGGGATAACGTCATCGCCAGCGGCATCTACGGCGAGGTCACGAAAATCAAGGACGACGTTGTCACCCTGAAAATTGCCGACAATGTGCGCATCCGCGTGCATCGAGCGTCCGTTACTTCCATCCTCTCGGCTTCGGGCGCCTCGGATGCCTCAAAGGATAAATCTTCGGACAAGTCGTAGTTTTTTCTTTGGCTTCCCGGAACGGAGGTTTCCCTCCGGGAGGGCATGCAGGGTTTTGAACGCTTAAGGAGGTTTGAATGAATTTGATGGGTTGGCGGGCAGGCGTGATCATCGTCGTCGTTCTGGCCGCAGTCTTTTACGTCATTCCTCCGGAGGAGCGGATACATCTGGGGCTCGACCTGCAGGGCGGGATCCATCTCGTCCTCGAGGTGCAATCGGAAAAAGCGGTGGATTCCAAGGTCGGGCGCTATTTCGGCGAGATGCGGGATCGCCTGGCCCAGGACGACATCCGCACCAGGGCGTTCCGGCGGGACGGCCGGCAGGTGATCATCGGTCTCCACCGTAAGGACGACCGGGCGAAACTGATGACCCTGATGTCGAGCTATCCCGACCTGGCGCTTCAAAGCGCGGAGGGCGAGCCCCCGACCTTCGTTTATGCGTTTCCCGACGATACGGCCGAGCAGACCAAAGAGCAGGCCGTCGCGCAGGCGCTCGAAACCATCCGGAACCGGATCGACCAGTTCGGTGTGCGCGAGCCCACCCTC
>CAMYJL010000439.1 GCA_947258645.1 uncultured Nitrospinota bacterium | reverse complement strand
GAAATGGTGGAGGCGGCGGGAATCGAACCCGCGTCCGAAAGGCTTCCGTCGTGAGCGTCTACGCGCGTATCCGGCGGTTTAAGCTTCGCCCGGTTTCGCGCCCGCCGGCGGGCTCTCTTCCAGGCTAGTCCGATTCAGTCTCGCCGACGCTCCCTACGGACCGAAGGGCGCGCCAGCCAGTCCGCTTCATGGCGTCCAGACCCCCTCCCGCGGACGAGGAGAGGAAGGACGCTCGCTAGCTAATTAAGCAGCGAGAGCCAGCTCAGTGTCGGCTGGTGTGGTTTTGCCACATTGATAACGGAGCCAAGTGGCGTCTCCGGCGCGCAACTCAGACTTCATATCCTCCCGTCGAAGCCAGATCGCCCCCATAAATGTTCCCCCCGCCCGGAGAGGCGATCCCTCTCGCCCGGGCGGTTGATGCGTCCGATGCCGTCTTGTGGCGTCCTGGTGCCGTCCCATGAACGCCTCCCGAACGTCCTCATGACGTCCTGGCGACGTTTATCGCCGTTTTATGCCGTCCTCTGGCGGGGCCGCGAAAGCCTGAGCCCGACGAAGGTCATGTAAACCGCCGTCACGGCGAAAATGAGCCAGATGAGCGCGATCGATCCCGCGAAAAAGTCCGGCCAGGTGACGCCCACGGCGATCCCCAAAGCGATCATCGAGAGCTTGAGCACCCCCACCTGCCACCACTCCAGCGTGTAGCTCCGAAACGGATTCATCTTCCCCTCCCCTCCGGGGATCACCCCTTGTTGCGCTCGCGCAGGGCGCGATGCATCTCCCGGTTCGCGTCCCGCTCCTTCACGTCCTGGCGGCGATCGTGAAGCTTCTTCCCGCGGCCCAGGCCGAGCTCGATCTTGGCCCGCCCGCGCTTGAAGTACATCTTCATCGGAACGAGGGTCAGCCCCTTCTCCTGCGTGCGGCCGAGCAGCCGCTGGATCTCCGTCCGGTGAAGGAGGAGCTTCCGCGTCCGGGTCGGCTCGTGGTTGTGGATGTTCCCGTGGCCGTAGGGGCTGATGTGGCAGCCGACCAGCCACGCCTCATCGTCCCGCACCTCGGCGAAGCTCTCCTTCAGATTCGCCCGGCCCTCGCGGAGGGACTTCACCTCCGTGCCCGTCAGCGCGATGCCCGCCTCGTAGGTCTCCTCGATGGCGTACTCGGCCCGCGCGCGGCGGTTCTCGGCGATGATCTTCATTCCTCCGGCCATGACGCCCTCTCGTCGGAAAAACCCGGTATCGCCCGGAAATTTCAGGATACGCCCGAATCTCCCGGCATTTCCCCGAATTTTCCGGCAACCCATTATCGGTTCGAAAACAAACGAGGGAAACCGGAGCGCCGGCCTCCCTCGCCACATTTTGCCACAGACAATATACGACATTCGTTAAAAATTCGCCACCCCCCAAAAAAACCGCGGTTCGGATATCTGCTTGATATCACTTCCCCTTCAGAGAATTTGGGCCGTCTTCCGGTTCGGCGGTATCCCTGTCATTCCGAGCGCAGCGAGGAACCTGCTTCTTGCCTTGTAAGTGTAATTTCCTCCCGGACTCACGCCAACTAACCCCAATTTAGCCCATATAATCCAAGCAAATCTACTCATCGTTGATGGGCTGAGTAGGGTCTTGTAGGCACCCGTTCACGGACAAAACACGGACAGCCGGAAATGTCGCATAGGGGCCGTACCCGGTAAGGGGGGCAAGACCATTAACGAAAATCCTCTTTTTCAGCATGGAACGGTTTTTGGGGAGCATGTTACCTGAAATGTTCTATTCAGCCCCTCTCAAGGCTTACCGTGGTCTGGCGGGGAATGTTCGGGGTGGTAGATAAGACGCAGATATAATGTGGTCAGATTGTTTCGGTGAGGTGACTTGCTGCGGCTAGCAAATGTCCGGGTCTCCCGGCGGGACAAGGCGCCGTAGGCGGATTAAAGGCGACGGGAATAGGGCTGTTATCAATAACGGTTCTACAATTGCGACTTCGTTTTTATGGTCTGGGACCATACCCCCTGGTCGGTCCCAACCCATTTCACGGCTAAAACTCTGGAAGCAACTACCCCCAGAATCCGGGATTGAGGGGTCCGTCCGGGCCGAACAAGAGGGCGATGTCCATTTCCTCGATGCCCAGATATTGGAGGAATTGCGCCACCCATCTGGAGATATCCTGAAGCGTTAACTCCAGGAACGGTATGTCCGGACACGTTTTATCGATCGCATGAAGAAATTCCTTCTCTTCCTGTTTTGCGATGATGTCGAGCACCGGGATCGAATGCTCTTCGATGAAATCCCTTTCCTCGAGCATCTTGGAGATCGTCACTTTGACGATCTTCGTACCAATGGCGATTGTTTTGTTCCCCGCCCGCGTCTCGATATCGCCTTTCCTGTCGAGCGCGATCTCTTTCTCCCGCATCAATGCATGGATGCACGTGCTTTCCTGGCTGTTCTTGTTTTCAGCAATTCGATGGGCCCTTTCGAGGGTCGGGTCGACATTTTGAATTTCTTCGACCTCCTCCTTTCGACGACGGCCGTCGTCGGCGTCGTCGGCGTCGTC
>CAMYJL010000438.1 GCA_947258645.1 uncultured Nitrospinota bacterium | reverse complement strand
GGTGGTGGAGGGCATCGTGCGCTGGGGCGTTCAAATCCCCGCGGCCTTCCTGATGGCCTATCCGCTGGAGATCGGGGCGGCGAGCATCTGGCTGGCCATCGCCGGGAGCCAGATTATCAGTGGCGCAGCTTTAGTTATTTGGTTTTTCGCATGGACTTCAGAGGGTGGTTTTGGCGTTCGGGGGCGATGAAATCATGCCAAAGAGTTTCGGCGGGGTGTATAATCTCCCGAGAAGTGTTGCTGGGGGAAAAGTGGAAGGGCAGTTTGGGGATGGGATTTTCAGAGAACATGGAGTTTGAGGCGGTGGACGCCGGCGAGGATGGCGATCTGCACGAATCCACGATTTACGGTCCGGTGGATTCGTGGCGCTTCGGCAAATCGCTGGGCGTGGACCTGATCGTCCGGACGAGCACCTGTTCGTTCAACTGCGTCTATTGTCAGCTCGGACATATCCAGGACATCACGACGGAGCGCCGGCTTTTCGTCACGACTGAGCGCGTGATGCGCGATCTCAAAGCGTCCGCGTGGCGGGGGTCGGACATCATCACCTTCAGCGGAAGCGGAGAGCCCACCCTGGCGCTCAACCTCGGCGAGGCCGTCCGCGCGATCAAGGAATACACCGGCATCACCACCCACGTCCTCACGAACGGAACACTCTTGCATCTTCCCGAGGTGCGCGAGGCGCTCTGCGCGGCTGACCGCGTTTCGGTGAAGCTCGATGCCCCGGACGAGAAAACCTTTCAGCGGGTGAACCGTCCGGCGGCAGGAATCACGCTGGAGCGGATCATCGAGGAGACCACCCGCTTCCGGGCAGAGTTCAAGGGACACCTGGACAGCCAGGTGATGTATCTGCTCGCGAATCGGAGCATGACCGAGGCGCTCTGCGAAATTCTGAACCGAATCCGTCCCGACGAGGTGCAGCTCAACACGCCCAAGCGGGCGTATCCCGCCGAATGGTTCATCGAGACACGGGGCCGGTACGATTACGACCGCGCTCCCGCCAAGCTCACCAAGCTCCGCGTCATCGAACCCGAGGAAGCCGAGGAGGTCGAGCGGATCATCGCCGAACGAACCGGCCTTCCCGTGAGCAGCGTCTACGGAGGGGAAAATGATTCGTAGACGGGAAAATTTGATCGAATGGCTGTCCGCCCGGCCTTTCTTGCAGAAGGAAATGTTTTGGATGTGCGCTGAAAGGAGGCCCCAGGAATGAAACGTTACGGATTTTACGTGACCGCCCTGCTCTTCTCTGCCGTTCTTGGAGGTTGTGCCGGGTCGGCCGAAAGGAAAGTGCTCAACGACTTTCTGTATCCCGGCCAAGAAAACGCCGCGCTGAACAAGTATGCTCCTGGCGCGGAAAAGGGCGCCGTCGATGCCCAGCTTCAAATGGGCATCATGTATGAGAACGGCCAGGGTGTTCCGAAGAACGCCCGGACGGCGGCGAAGTGGTACCGCAAGGCGGCTGAGCAGGGCGAGTCCCGGGCCGAATTCCGGCTCGGCCTCCTGTATGAAGAGGGCCGGGGCGTCACAAAGGACTATCAAGAAGCGGCGAAGTGGTATCTGGAGGCCGCGAAAGGCGGCGACCCCAAGGCCCAGGCCAAACTCGGGATCATGATGTCCGAGGGCCACTGGATTCCCAAAAAGAGCGAGGAGAAAAAAGCCGCGAAGTGGGTTCGCCGGGTGGCGGATACTGGCCTCCCCTCGGCCCTGAACACGATGGGCCTCATCCATGCCAAGGGGCTGGGCGTTAAAAGAGATGTCAAAGCCGCTTACCGATGGTACCGCCGCGCGGCGAGAAAGGGCTACGCGAAAGCCCAGGTGAACCTCGGCTTCATGTACTACAACGGCTCCGGCATCGACCAGGATTTCAAAAAGGCCCTCTTCTGGTTCCGCAAGGCGGCGGATCGGGGCGATCCCAATGCGCAGACGCTCTACGGGCTCATGCTGACCAGCGGCAGCCTGGGATATAAAAAATACGAAGAGGCCGTGAAGTGGTACCGCCGGGCCGTCAAGAAGGGTTACGCCGAGGCCAAGTTTCAGCTCGGCTTCATGTACGCCAACGGGCGGGGCGTCGAAAAAGATTTCGCCAGCGCCCTTAAGTGGTACGCGGAAGCGGCCAAACAGGACCATGCCCAGGCCCAGATTCATCTCGGATACCTCTATGAGAAAGGCCAGGGCGTCGACAAGAATTTTCACGAGGCGGCGAACTGGTACAAAAAAGCCGCCCAGAGAGGGCATGGCGAGGCCCAGCTTCTCCTTGCCCTGATGTACACTGACGGGCGGGGCGTGCCCAAGGACTACGTACTGGCGCACATGTGGTCCAACATCGCCGCGGCAAAAGGGGTCAAGGGCGCCACCAAACACCGCGACAAGATGGAAAAGAAAATGACGAAGGTCCAGATCGCCACCGCCCAGCGCCTCGCCCGCGAGTGGAAACCGGAAAAAGAGGGGACCGAGCTGGTTCGCCCCATCCTCGGGTCGCATCGGGGCTGATCTTTTCCCGCCAAGTCATTTTCCCGCAAGCGGGGCCCACCGGACCCGATTTACAT
>CAMYJL010000437.1:1136-3698 GCA_947258645.1 uncultured Nitrospinota bacterium | reverse complement strand
GTGCGCAATTCTTCAGCACTTGGAAAAATTTACCTTCTCGCGTGGGCCTTGATCCAAACGGAAAACCTTGTCGCCTGATAGACGTCCATCTCGCCGAAGAGGCGGTGGTTCATCTTGCGGGGGGGATCGTGTTTTCCGGCCTCGAGCTCTTCCATGAACTGCGCCATCTCGCCGATGATGGAGGCGTCGGGGAAGGCGTCGGTGTGGCCGGAGCAGACCCACTTGATCTCGCCCGCGAGCTTTTCGAGCTTTCGGAGGGAGGGGGCATAGTCGGAGAGGACGGCGGTCGTCACCCGGAGGTTCAAGGGCTGGAGGGGCTTGACGAGATCGCCTGAGATGAGGACGCCCTCCTTGTCGTCGAGCAGGGAGATGGAGCAGGGCGAATGCCCCGGGGTGTCGAAGACGGTGAGCTTGCGCCCGCCGAGGTCGATGACGTCACCTTCCTTGACCTCATGGCCGAAGGTGGCCGGGGGGATGGTGTAGCCCGCCGGCTCGAAGCCGGGGGGGAAGGGGAGGCCGTCGGCCCAGTCCCGAACGGCCTGCTGGCAGCGCTCGGTATGGTCGTCGGCGAGGCGGTCTTTACCGTTGGGGTGGACGCCGACCGAGTCCCATTGGTGGGCGGAGCCGATGTGGTCCCAGTGGGTGTGGGTGAGGACGTGGTCGACCGGCCTGTCGGAGAGGGATTCCACGAGCGCGCGGTAGTCGCCGATGCCGACGCCGCCATCGAGGGCAAGGGCCTTGTCCTCCCCGATGAAGAGGAACATCTTCCAGCGGCCGCCCTCGGTGATCTGATAGGTGCCGGGGGCGAACTCTTCGACGCGGTACCAGCCTTCGAGGCTCATGGCGTTTCCTCCCGGTAGGGTTCTTTATTTTCTCGCGTGGTCTTTTATCCAGACGGAAAAGCCGGTGGCTTCGTACTCGTCCACGACGCCCCACTTGCCCGCCTCGCGCTTTTTGGGCGGCTCGTGCGCGCCCGCCTCGACTTCCTCGACGAACGCGGCCATCCGGCCGATGATCGAGATGTCGCCGCAGGGGTCCGTGTGGCCGGAGCAGACCCATCTGGCATCGTTCTCTTTGGCGATCTTCTCGAGCTTTCGCATCGAGGGGCCGTAGTCGGAGAGCACGGCCGTCGGCACCTGGATGAAGAGCGGCATGCCGGGCTTGACGAGATCGCCCGTGATGAGGACGCGCTCTTTGTCGTCGAACAGAGAGATGGAGCAGGGCGAGTGCCCCGGCGTGTCCCAGACGCGAAGCGTACGCCCGCCGAGGTCGATGACGTCGCCCTCCTGAACGGCCCGCCCGAATTTTCCGGGGGGGATGGTGAAGGTCTCGGGATCGAAGCCCTCGGGGAAGGGGCGTCCCTTCCACGTTTCGACGAAATCCCGGCAGCCGGCCGAGTAGTCGTTCGCGAGCTTGTCTTTTCCGTTGGGGTGGACGCCGACGCTCTCCCATTCGTGGATCGCGCCGACGTGGTCCCAGTGCGTGTGCGTGAGAACGTGATCGATCGGAAGATCGGTGATGCTCTCAGCGAGCCTGCGGGCGCTGCCGACGCCGATCCCGCCGTCGAGCAGAAGCGCCCGCTCCCCCCCGATGAAGAGGAACATGTTCCAGCGTTCGGCCTCGGTGAACTGGTAGGTTCCCGGCGCGAATTCTTTTACGTCGTACCAGTCTTGTGTATCCATGGTTTTCTCCGGCTAAGGCTCCGGCCATTGCTTGACGGAGCGAATTATTTCCGCGCGTGATCCTGTATCCACACCTTGACGCGCGGAAATTCATATTCGTCCACCTCGCCCCACATAGCGCCGCCGTCCACCTTCTTGGGCGGATCGTGCTTGCCGGCCTCGAGTTCCTCCATCTGCTGGGCGAGCTCGCCGATGATGGAGGGATCGCTGTAGGGCGGGGTGTGGCCCGAGGTGATCCATCGGATCTCGACCTCGCTCGCGAGCTTTTCCATCTTCCGCAGGGAGGGTGGGTAGTCGGAGAGAACAGCCGTCGGCACCTGAAGGAAGAGATATTCTTCGCAGCGAATGAGGTCGCCCGAAACGAGGATCTTCTCGCGCTCGTCGTAGAGGGAGATGGAGCAGGGCGAATGGCCCGGCGTGTCGTAGACGCGGAACTTCCGGTTTCCGAGGTCGAAGGTGTCCCCTTCCTGGAGCGTCCAGCCGAAGGTGGCGGGGGGGATGTGGTACTTCTCGGGGTCGAACCAGCCGGGGAAGGTGTTGCCGTTGGCGAGCCACATCTTCACGAAGCCCTGCGTATTTTTTGAGAGGTCCGGGGCGAGCAGATCCTTGCCGACCGGGTGGACGCCCACCTTGCCCCAGAGGTGCGAGGCGCCGATGTGGTCCCAGTGGGTGTGGGTGAGGATGTGATCGATGGGCTTATCGGTGATGCTCTCGTGGAGGCGGCGCAGGTTTCCGACCCCGATGCCGCTGTCGATGGCGACGGCTTTCTCGTCGCCGACCAGCAGGAGCATGTTGAAGCGGCCGCCCTCGGTGATCTGGTAGCTTCCCGGGGCGAACTCGTTGACAGTGTACCAGTCCTGGGTGTCCATTTTTTCTCCTT
>CAMYJL010000437.1:0-1125 GCA_947258645.1 uncultured Nitrospinota bacterium | reverse complement strand
ATGGTGGGCGACATGGTTTTTTTAATGAAAATTGCTTTTTAAAGTCTTTTGTTACTTGATGCCCAGCGGAAATGTGCCCATATTTTTCATAATATCGGCTCTCCTCCTTTAGTCACGTCTCTTTTGCTTTCCGGGATTTCTCTGTTCAAACCGTGGTGGATCCGTAAAGGGTTTCGTGTACGGGGGGGATACCTATGCAAAATGTGCTCATGATGGAGGGGGCCCACAAAATCGCCACCACATGTGCGGGCCTCCGGGCCGGTGAGCGTGTGGTGGTTGTGACGGATTTCGAAGCCATTCGCATCGGCCAGACCATGGCGGCAGCCTGTAAGGGGCTGGGAGCCGAGGTTGTCGTGACCGTCATGGAGCCCGTGCGGGTGGACGGAGGTGAGCCCCCTGGGGCGGTGGCGGCCGCGATGAAAACGGCGGACTTGTTATTTCTGGCAGTCACGCGCTCGATCACGCATAGCCAGTCCACGCGCCGGGCCGTCGAGGAGGGGGCCCGGGCCATCAGCTTGGCGGGTTTTGTTCCGCAGATGTTCTACGAGGGAGGGATCAAGGCCGACTTCGAAGCCATCAAGCCCGTCTGCGATAAGTTGGCTGCGCGGCTTGGAGGGGCGGATCGAGCCGAGCTCGTCACACCGGCCGGGACCCGCATGACGTTCGACCTCACCGGGCGGCCGGGGAACAGCCATTCGTGTATCATCCGCGACCGCGGTTTCACCGGTGTGCCCAACATCGAGGCCAACACCTCCCCTGCCGAGGATTCCTCCGAGGGACTCATCGTGGCCGACGCCGCTGTGCCCAACTACGGAATCGGCCCGCTGCACGATCCCATCCGCCTCACGGTGAAAGAGGGGCGTATCGTGGCGATCGAAGGGGGCGAGCAGGCACAGTTCCTCAAGGATCGCTTCGAGGAACACGGTGATGTCGCCGTCTACAACGTGGCGCAATTGGCCTTCGGCCTCAATCCCGAGAGTCGAATCTGCGACCGTTTCCTGGAATGCCATGGCGCAGCCGGAACGGCCCACATCGGAATCGGGACGAGTACTTTCCTGGGCGGGACGGTGATCGCGCCCCTGCACTTCGACGTCATGATGTACCGTCCGACTCTGTCATTGGACG
>CAMYJL010000436.1 GCA_947258645.1 uncultured Nitrospinota bacterium | reverse complement strand
TGATCGGAGAAGACAACTTGGGCTCGATCGTGGCCTTAATGGCGTCCTCGACCTTGTCTCCAAATCCATCAAATGTCTCGAACGCCCCCTCCATCTTCTCCATCGCGGCGTCCACGCGCTTTTTTCTTTCGAGCATCTCTTTTCCCAACTCCATGACCTGCTTCGCCAGAGGCTGAAACCGCTCGTTATGCAGCCTGTCCGCTTCCACGACAAACTGCCGAAGCTCAGGGTTGCTTGTTGCGGCGAGAGTCGTGCCGCCTACCGTCCCGCCCTTCGTTATCGCCTCGCCAAGAACATCATATCGCTTGATGCTTGACTGGAACCTCTCCTGGATTTTAGCCAGATCCGCTCCCGCCCGAGCGGTCGCGACTGTCGCGGTCGACGATTTATATTCGTCGAGGGCGTTCGCGCCCTCCACAAGGGCGAGTTTCATGTCCATCGAAGCCTGGAGAATGGGCCCATGTTCCTTCCCCAGCAATTCCAGGGCATTTCCCATTTTCGAGAGATTGTAGAGACCAAGATAGCCCGCCACTCCGATCAGGAGCGACACACTGACGAATCCTGAAATCATTTTTTCCTGAGCGTCCATTTCATGAGACATTTCCTCTTTTGAAGAGCATTTCTTTATATTTTTTAAGTAGCTATACAAAATGAATCGCCATCCGCAGAAGGTGCCCTTCCGTCAGTGGCAATAGTTTTTTTCCTGCCAGAGAAATTTACGGTATGAGCTGGACTCAGAAATATGAGGCATCTGCAGTCGCAGATTTCAGAAGCAGTCGTCGGGCGCTTAAACTTTTTGTGGGCGGCCTGGCACATCCAAAAACTCCTGTGCGGGTGTTGTTTTTCAAATTTATTTAATATTTATCGACCTGTATATCTTAATTATGATATCAGACTACCCACCTGATCGCCATTAAAATCAATTAAAACTTTTATATAGTAATTAATTTCTTTTTTTATATCTATTCCATCTCTGTCTGAAGCCGGAAATTTTTCCCGGATCGGGGATTGAACATGAAAAGGCTTCCGGACATCTACACAGGCTGAAAAGAGAGGAAGAGCAAACAAAGCACATCCCAAAGCACATCCCAAAGCACATCCCAAAGCACACCATCGGCAGGTTTCAGGGGGAAGTGAGATGCCATCGAAACAAAAAGCCAAAAATACCCGCCCGTGCCCGCAAGCGGGGCGCTGAAGCTCTGGGCGTGGGCTTGAGAGAGGAAAAAAAGCCGGCCCCGCATTGCTGCGGAGACCGGCTCAGATCCCGAGGAGAAGGAGGAGAGACTGCTGCCCGGGTTCGAATATTCGCTTTTTGTCTTACGGCCAAAGACGTCAGTTATCAGAACGCCACGGCTATCCCCAATGTCCCAATCACCTCGCTCGAATCGCCGTTGTTTCGATTCACTGTGCGAACGCTGAACGAATCCAGGTAGAGATACTGAACGCTCGCCGAAAGCGTCCATTCGCCGGGCAGCGGCATCGGAATTGGCGTGGATGCGCTCATGCCCGCAGAGATGTAGCCCAGGAAATCATTGTCCAGTGTCCTGCTTGTGTAGTAATCGTCAAAACTCAACCCGAATGTCACGGGAAAGGAAACGGTTACGGGAACTTGCCCGATTTTTCCTTCGAATGAAGGCTCGATCCCTGCCTGGGCATAAACATCTTCTGTGCCGCCATTGTCGCGTGTCTCCATATTGATCGCGAAAGAGGGGTTGAGCGCGAATGGCAATCCAATGGACTTCGAAAACTTGCTGTCGTCGAGGCTAAATTTCACCTCGATTTCATGAATATCGTCGAACGCATTCGAAGGGGAGTTAAAATAAATGAAAGTAACACCCGTCGTCAGCGGGCCAGTAGCCACCTCAACACCGGCCGACGCATCGAACTCATAAAAATGCTTGGATCGAATGGCGCCGGGCTGTTTCTGGTCATGGAAACTACCCCACACCCCCGCCCAAAGTTTCACCGAATCGTTCAACTGATAATACACATTCCCATAGGGCTGGGAGATAAATCCTTCATCTTGCTGCCGAAATCCCCGGAAGAAATACGCCGTTGTAAAGTCGGAGCCCGCGTCGAATGACCAGCTGGATTTCTCGGCCGCGCCGGCCTGGCCGGAAAGTCCGGAGAAAATGCCCACGGTCAAAACCATAATCAATATGCCGATTTTCTTCCTCATTCCTATAGCCCTCTCTGTTACGTGATGATGTGAAAATATGTATGCGGCCCGGTTGACCCGAGAAAAACTTCCTAAAAAGAGATCTGAACTTTTCTGAATTTTTCGCGGTATCGATTGGCCCGGGTGTTCCTCGTCCCGTCCGTGGGCCCCTGTACTACCGGAGGCGTGTTTCCAATTGGTTTCGAAACAATTACCGGCATGTGAATTCGAGACGGGCCGGGCCGGAATTTCCTCCGATTTCCCCCGGACCGAACCGGCGCAACCCGATGTTTCGCTGGCCTTTCTCGGGATTCCTCCCCTCGGCTCCCTGATTGACACCCCCCGGTGGCCGTGTTAGCTAAGAGCCTTTCCGTGTATCGGCTTCGCGCTTCAGCCTCCCTCTACCCGGCAGCTCCATCCTTCCAGGAGAAGGGGGACCCGCGATCCGGCAACCTGGTCCTGAGTGGGGGGAGAGTGATGCCACCGAAACGAAAAACCAAAATACCCGCCCGCGCCCTCAAGCGGGGCACGATGCTCTGGAGCAGGGAGTTCACCGAGCGCATCGCCGAGGACATGGCGGAGTGGGGGGATCCGGAATTCATGGAAACGTTCATGAACTTCTGCTACGGCGGTCTCTACGACCGCAACGTCCTTCCGCAGAAAACCCGGGAGCTTTGCGCCGTCGCCGCCTGCGTCATGGCGAACGCGCACCCGCAGCTCCGCACCCATGTCCAGGCCGCCTGGAACTGCGGGGCCACCAAGCGCGAGATCATGGAGGTCATCCTTCAGATGATGACCTATTGCGGGGCACCATATGTCCTTCAGTGCGCCCGGGTGGCATGGAACGAAGTACTCCCGGGGTTGAAGAAAGGCCAGAAGGCCTCTGCCTCGCCCCCCGGTCTCAAGAAAAATGCTTCGGAAGGGAAGCGGAAGCCCGCCGCGAAGAAAAAAGCGGCGAAGGCAAAATCATCCCGACCCCGGTAATTCAACAACACGTCATCATGAAAGGAGAATGAATCAATGGCACGAAAGTTCGTTGACCTCAGCATTCCGCTTCAGAATGCTCCCATGGAAAACAACCCGACCGTCATCCAGTACGTGTCCCATTCCGAGCTCGGCCGGTCGCGCACGAAAGCCTACAAGTTTCCGGACATCACTTATTTCCCGGACTCCATGCACTGCGCCACCGAGAACGTGACCCTTGCCACCCACAGCGGCACGCACCTGGACTCGCCCTACCACTACGGCCCCGAGTGCGAGGGCAAGCCCTCCAAGACGATCGACGTCGTGCCGCTGGAGTGGCTCTACGGCGACGGCGTCGTCCTCGACTTTCACGACGCCGAGCGAGGCCACAACATCACCATCGACGAGACCAAGGCCAAGGTGGCGGCCCTCGAGGCCAAGGGCTACAAGCTCAAGCCGATGGACATCGTCCTCATCCGCACCGACCACACCACGAAGAATCTCTACACCCACGACTTCGAGCAGACCCACCCCGGCATGAGCGTCGAGGCAACCGAATGGCTCGTGGATCAGGGCATCAAGGTGATGGGGATCGACGCCTGGGGCTTCGATATGCCCACCAGCAAGATGGTCACCGAGCGCCTGAATGGGAATGAGAAGGACTTCTTCGGAAGCCATTTTCTCGGCCGGAAAAAAGAGTACATTCACGCCGAAAAGCTCGCGAACCTCGACAAAATCCCCGAGTTCGGCTTCACCATTTCGATGTTCCCGATCAAGGT
>CAMYJL010000435.1 GCA_947258645.1 uncultured Nitrospinota bacterium | reverse complement strand
GGTATTCCCGGTGGTCGCGGGAATGAAGAAAGCGACTTCTTTGGGGTGAGCCGGATTCCTGACATCGAGCGCCCGGACCCCGGCGTTGAAATACGAAATGAACAGAATTTTCTTGTAAAAAGTTTCCGTGAACGACCAGTTCGTCGCGTGAGGCCCGAATCGCCCGCCCACACGGCAAAAATTCCCGACGGACTCCGGCACCTGGAACTGATAAACGGGCGTGGGCTTCCGCTCGTTCGTGATGTCGAGAAAGGTCACTACATGCCGGGGTTCGTTGCATTCGTTCCGGGTGGATTCGGACACCAGCGCCGCGAAATCGCGCGACTTCCCGCCGCCGCCTTCCGTCACTCCGATGAGGGGAAAGGCGGTGTGGCCGCCCCAGTAAACCGGCATCCGGTAGAGGCCCGCCTGCGCATAGAGCAGGTTCGCGCGCGTGTCGGCAAAGCGCCGTTCCCGGGGAAGCGCGGGGTCTCCCCGGAGGAGCTTGTCCCGATCCACGATTTGAAACACCCCATTGCTGCTGGTCCCGTAGGCCAGGTAGAGGCGGTTTCCGTAGAGGACCGGCTCGTGGAGACCGCTGCCGCCGGGGGCCGGTCCGACCGATCCCGGCTCCTGTCCCGCCAGGCCGTAGTTGCGTATGAAGACGGGGTGGGCGGGATCGCCCAGATCGAAAACCTGCATGACCCGGTGGGTCCGCCAGCCCGGAACGCTCGAAACCAGATAGGCCATCCCGGACTGGCAGTCCCACCAGTTCTTGTGCGTGCCGCTGGTATCCACGACGGCATTCACAAACTTGGGCCTTCTGGGATCGGTGACGTCCCAGACTTCATGGAAATCGTCCCCGTTGGTGCGGAGCAGATACACTTTTCCGGAATCCGCCCGGGGAAGGTCTTTTCCATCGCAGACCTGCGCCATCTGGGCGCTCCCCTGAGACGCCAGAATATGATGAAGATAGACCGGATGTTTGGGGTCGGTCACATCGAGGATGGAAGTCCCGTTCGGCTCCCTCTTTTTCGTCAGATAGTTGACCGCGCTCCCCCGGTGATGCCCGACATACGCGATCCACCTGCCGCCCTGAAAATGGATCACCGGCTGGTAGGCGGAGCGTCCCTGCAAATCGCTATGGCCCAACAGCGCCATGTTTTGGCTTTTGGCTTCGCCCCCCCGGCCGGGTTTGACATCCCCCGCCTCGCCCCGCCCGGCGGCAGAAGCCGTCAGGATCAAAGCCACGGCCAGGCCAGCAACCCATGTCGTCATTCGCGGTTTCGTTTTCATCCCGGATGTCCTTGATGGAACAATGGGTGAAAGATATGGATGGGTTTTTATACCACAGGCATGAGGCCGGATCGGCCCGGCCGGTCGCCCCTACTTTTTTCGGAAAGTTACGTTCTCATCCTGAGCCGAAGGCGAAGGATCTTCCGGGATGGAAATATGCCTGAATGGCTCTCCCGAAGACCCTTCACTCCGTTCAGGGTGACAAAAAAAACAACCCCCCGACCCTTGAGAAGCGCCCTGATTGTTTATATCCTCTCCCCAGCCTTTTCAATCGCGCATCGTTTACCCCGTCAGACAGAGAGCCCACGCATGGCAGACGACTCATCGAAGCAGCGCCGGAAAGTCCAGGAGATCTACAGCGGCGACTCGGACTACTACATCACGAGCACGCCGCACGCGAAGAGCAGCTCGCTCACGCGGGCGGCGGAAATTCTCCGGCCCGCGGGCGGGGTGCACCTCGACGTGGCGACGGGGGCGGGCCACACGGCGTTCCAGATGGCTCCGGCCTGCGGCTGGGTGATCGCGAGCGATTTGACGCAGGGGATGCTGGAGTCCACCCGGAAGAACGGGGCGCAGAAGGGGGTCGCGAACTACCGGCTCCTCTGCACGGACTCGGAGAACATCGCCCTCCGGGACGGCGCGGTGGACTCGGTCTCGGTGCGGATCGCGCCGCACCATTTCGCCGACGTGCAGAAGGCGATCGACGAGATGGCGCGCGTTTTAAAGCCCGGCGGAAAGCTCATCTACATCGACAACATCGCCCCGGAGGAGCCGCCCGAGGCGAAGCGCTACAACGATTTCGAGGCGGTCCGCGACCCGAGCCACAACCGGTGCGACTCGCTGCCCGTCCTCGTCGAGATGATCGAGAACGCGGGGCTCCGGATTCTCTACACCGAGACCATCCGGAAGCGGATGGATTTCGAGGAGTGGGTGGCGCGGCCCCACCTGACCGACGCCGACAAGGCGGACCTGCGGAATTTTCTCGACGACCCCACGCCCGCCATCGCCTACTGGCTCAATCCCCGCGATGAGGACGGGGCGTTCTGTTTCGACGAGCTCGAGGGCGTCATCCTCGCCCAGCGGCCCTGACCCCATGCCGGGGGGCGGGGGGGAGGACGAGCGAGCGAGGCTCCGGCGCCTCGCCGAGGCCGACCGGCGGCATCTCTGGCATCCCTTCACGCCGATGGACGAATGGGAGCGGGAAGACCCGCCACTCATCATTGAGCGCGGCGAGGGGGCCTACCTCATCGACATCGAGGGCCGCCGCTATCTGGACGGCGTCTCCTCCCTCTGGGTGAACCTGCACGGCCACCGGCGCGCCGAGATCGACGAGGCC
>CAMYJL010000434.1 GCA_947258645.1 uncultured Nitrospinota bacterium | reverse complement strand
TTCGGGATTGCGGAGCATCTCCCAGAGATAGTGGCGAAGCTTCTGGAAGCGGGCACTCGAGCGAATCGCCTCAAGATTCCGGTTCCTTCCAAACCCGGTTTCGAACTCGAACCGGATTTCCCCAGGCCGGGGCGTCATCAACATCACGCGGTCGCCCAGGAGAAGGGCCTCGTCAATGCTGTGCGTGATGAAGATCATGGCCTTGGGCTCGGCCTCGTTGATATTGAGGAGCTCCTCCTGAAGCTGCTCGCGAGTCAGGGCGTCCAGCGCGCCGAAGGGCTCATCGAGGAGCAAAACGTCGGCCTGGGTGGCGAGCGCCCGGGCGAGCCCAGCGCGCTGCTGCATCCCGCCGGAAAGCTCCGCGGGATAGCTGTTCTCAAACCCGTTCAGGCCGACGAGGTCGGTGTAGTGACCGACGAGCCTGTCGATCTCCTGTTTGGAGCGGCCCTGCAGATTCAACCCATAGCCGATGTTCTGATGTAGGCGCTTCCAGGGGAAGAGGCCGAAATGCTGAAACACCATCGCCATCTCGGGGCGGGGGCCCGTGACCGGCTGGTTCTTGTAGAGGACATCGCCCGAATCGTGGGGAATCAGCCCGTTCAGAATCCGTAGGAGCGTTGTCTTCCCACAGCCGCTGGGCCCCAGAATGGTGACGATCTCTTTTTCATGCACCTCGATATCGATGGAATCGAGCACGTGGAGATCGCCATAGTATTTATGGACGCCTCCCAGCTGGAGCCAGACATCATTTCCATTACTCGATGGCATATTCTCTCCGGTCAGTTTCTATCGCCCGGGACAAATCCCCGAACATCGTGCCGGGCGTCCGGCGTACTTCAAGCGGCATATGAGATGCGCGCGCACATCTGCGTTTCAGCCAATAGATTCAGGATTTAGCTTAGACCTGATTTTCCATCACATCGCCAAAAAAATCAAATGTTTCTCATTAGGAGAACAATCCGTTCCGAATAACGGGGATGAAGGCGGGCCCTATATCCGCATGAGGTCCACACCGCCGATGACCTCGCCGCTGAAATGCTGCCCCACCTCCTTGCAGGCCTGCCCCATCGAGGCCAATGGGGGCGTGAGATGAGAGAGCACCACCTTCCCCGCCCCGGCCTCGGCCGCCGTCCGGCCGATCTCCTCGGTCGTCGCGTGATGGCCCGCGATGATTTCGGCCATCTCAGGCGTCTGGCCGAGCAATTCGATAATCTGGTCCGGCAGGCAGGGGTGCATCACCAGCACATCCGCCCCCCGGGCGAAGGGGACAAGCTCGCCGGTGGGACTGCCGTCGCTGGCGATCACGATGGAGCGCCCCTCCGCCTCGAAGCGGTAGGAGATGATATCGTCCACGTTTCCGTGATGCGTCCCCTTTTCGACGCTGACCTGAATCCCGTCCACTTCAAGGGAGTCGCCCGGAACGAGAACCTCCACATCGATATCCAGACCATCCCGGGACTTCCCCTCCTCGGCGCGGATTTCGATGTCGTACTCGTAGTAGCGGAGCATCCGGTTCACGATCTCCAGGACGGGATTCGGGCCGTAAACCTTGAGTGGTACCTTAGCGCCTCCGCCGAAAAGCCAGCGCGAAATGTAGAAATCGGCAAACCCTGTGAAATGATCCGAGTGAAAATGGGTGAAGAAAAGGTGGTCCACTTCTTTGATCGGAAAACCCGCCGCCGTAATCTGGCGCGAGACGTTCCGGCCCGCGTCCAACAGATATAGTCGCCCTCCCACGACAATGCCGTCCGCCTGACCGCTGGTGCCGGGATCGGGGGGCGGAGAGCCTGTCCCCAAAAGAATAAGGTCCATAAACTACCTTTCTTCAAATATTTCTTTGCTTTATTTAAAGTATTACATCATGCCAAGGTCAAGCGGCAAAGCGCCTGAGCCGTTTACTCATCCCCCACGACGGCGACCGCCTGAATCTCGACCATCATCTCGGGCTTGGCGAAGCCCGCCACGGTGATGAGCGCGCTGCCCGGAAAATTGTCGGGAAAATATTCTTTCCGTATCTCGACGAACCGGTCGCCGTGGCGCACGTCCAGAATGAACACGGTCATCGTCACGATGTCCTCGAGCTTCCCCCCGGCGCGCTCGAGCGTCTTTCCGATCGCCTGGAACGAGGCGTGGACCTGGGCGTCGAAATCACCGGCCAGCGAGTTTCCCGCCTCGTCCCGCCACATGCCCACGCCCGCGAGCCAGACCTGCCTCCCTCCCTTCGTCACGACGGCGGGGGAAAAGGAGCGATCCTCTTGCCACGTTCCCTTGAAATATTCTCTCGGCATTTTAATCCCTCAGTCGGATTTCATTCGGATTCTGGCCCGCCGCCGTCCCTAGCGGCCCCCTTCCCGGGCAGCTGCAGCGCGAACACCATCGCGGACCAGACGACAAGGCCGAAGAAATAAAAACTCACGTCCAGACTATATTGTTCCGCCAGCCAGCCCCCGGCGAGCGGCGCGATAAAACTGAGCCCGTGGAGTGTGTAGATAACCCCCACCGACGAGGCGAGCACCTCCGGCTCGCACAGATCCGCCGTGGCGGTCAGGATAATCGGGCTGACGAAGCTGAAGACCCCGATCAACGCCGCCACAATGAGAATCGCCGTTTCC
>CAMYJL010000433.1 GCA_947258645.1 uncultured Nitrospinota bacterium | reverse complement strand
GCCTCGACCGGCGGTCAGATCATGCCGCCCGTCATGGGCGCCTCGGCTTTCCTCATCGTCGAGTTCACGGGAATCTCCTACTGGGAGATCGTCAGGGTATCGATCCTCCCCGCCGCGCTCTATTTTTTCTCTGTCTACATGATCGTGCATTTCGAGGCGCGGAAGGGGGGGTTGAAGGGGATGCCCCGCGACATGGTGCCCGCGGTGTGGCCTGTGATGAAGGAGGGCGGTTTTTATCTGCTCCCCCCGGCGGTGATTTTCGCCTACCTGATGACGGGGAGCAGCGTGCCCTACGCCGGCATCTTCGGCATCCTCACCGTCGTGTTGCTCGCCTTCCTGAAGGGTGCCTGGGAGCTGATCAAGAAAGCGCGGGCCGAGGGCGTCAGCCTGCGCGAAGTCGCCGGGAGTGCCGCCAACGGAGTCTGGAATATCTTCCTGGCGATGGAGAGCGGCGCGAAGCAAACCCTTCCCATCTGCGCGGCGGTGGCTACCGTGGGGATCATCATCGGGGCGCTCTACCAGACGGGTCTGGGGCTTAAATTCTCCTCCCTGGTCGTCTCGCTGTCTCAGGGGAGCCTCTTTTTGGGGATTTTGCTGGTGGGAATCGCTTCGTTTGTCCTCGGCATGGGGCTTCCGACAAGCGCGGCCTATATCGTCCTGTCGGTCATGGCTGTCCCGGCCATGCTGGAACTGGGCGAGCCGATCGGACTGACGGTTTTGGCGGCCCACCTCATCGTGTTCTGGTACAGCCTCGATAGCTGCTTCACCCCGCCGGTCTGCGTCCCGGCCTATACGGCGGCGGGGCTCGCAGGTGCCAATCCCTCCAAGGCCGCCTGGGCCGCCTTTCGGACGGCGAAGGGCATGTACGTCATTCCCCTGATGTTTGCCTACACGCCTCTCCTGCTCATCGGGACGAAGCCTCTCCACGCATTGGAGGCGTGCGTTTCGGCCATAATGGGGTTCTCGGCCCTGTCGGCGGCGATGGTGGGACACATGTATTTCCCCTTCACGATGCCGATGCGGGCGCTCCTGATCGCCGTCGCCATTCTGCTCTTTTGGCCGGGAATGTTCTTGCACTTAACCGGAGGGCTGATCCTGGGCGGGATTTTCCTCATCCAGCGCAAGCGGCTGATGGTGGAAGGAGAGCCCGCCGCCAGTCCCGTGACAGCGCCGCTCGAGCCGGCCTAGAAACTCCCTTTCTGCTCAACACTCCAGAACGGCTCTAACAGCGTTCTCTTTTTTCTGGCGGGACACTTTGATAGCGGATTTGAACTTGTGCTCAGAAAAAAATGAATCCCACCTAGATTGAATATCTTAAGAAGGTCGGTTGATTGGACCTGTCCATGGCGAATTCCTAATCAAGCGACAATAGGCATCTGAATAGCAGTCGCCAACCACAGGCCAATGCGCTTACAATTAATGGGCTCGAGTTTTCGGGAGGGCCAGGGACCCATAGCCCCCCCGTCCGGCGGATCTCGAGGCAGACAGGGGCGTATCACTCCATTCTTCTTACTCCTTGAAAAAATGATGGATAGGGGAAAATTTTTCTTGCACTAGATGGTCATCCCAGGCAAAAAGGAGGGGTCATCATGTACTTCAGGACTTTCGGAATTATTCTCACATCATCTTTGCTTGGGTTTTATGGCAAAGGACCGACCGCGTGGTCTCGGAGCTGCAAACCTGGGAAGTCGTGGATGGGTATGAAACGAAGAAGGCCTGCGACCACACCCGGCTGGTCATGGTGAAGGATGGTGTGAGCGATGGGGACAAAAAGATCGGGACTTACTCCATTCAGCCCGGATCCAAAAGGGGTGTGGTCATCATTGATTATGTCTGCCTCCCGGCTACCAACATTGACCCGCGAAAGAATAAAGGGGAGTCTTCGGTCAGCCCCATTCCGAATACGTAATCCGTATTCGATTCGAAAAAAGAATGGTCATTGAAATTAAAATATGAATAGAGGTTTAACATGAGTCCGGCGAAACACCTGGCTGCGGGTGGCCTCCTCAGTGGGGCCACCTACGCTTTGACAAATGATCCATATCATTCCTTGGCCATCGCCGCGGGATCCGTGGCGATCGACCTGGATCACATCTACGATTTCTGCCGCGAGTGGGGATGGAAGGAAGGGATCCGGAAGCTATGCATCGCTGGCCTGGGAAGAGTGAAGCCTGTTTTCCGCCAGCATGTTTTTGTGTTTCTTCATGGTTGGGATCTGCTGCTCTTATGCTTTCTGGTATTTCCGTTGCTCTTCGAAAATTTCTACTGGTATCCCTTTTTGATTGGGGTGACGGTTCACCTCTTCATGGACCAAATCGGGAACGAATTCGGTCCCCTCGGCTACATTTTGAGTTATCGAATCTACCGTCGATTTTCCAGACCCGCTCTCACGAGAGAGCCGGCACCCGAACTCCCCTGATTCGCGCGAAGATCATCCCCGACAGGATTTCAATAAGTCACATGAGATTGTCGGGAGCGGGATCGTTGAAACAATCCTCGAGATCGTTGTTGGCCGGCGTCATGGGAAGGACCCGGAACACCTCCTGATTTTGAATTGCGCCATCGACCTTGAGAATTTCCGAGGCAGGGGCCTGGACGGTCGACGGAATCCCCAACGCCAGGGCGATAAAACAAGTCACCATGACTCTGTTCATTCGTATTTTCATTGGCACGCGCTCCCTTCATGATCGCAGAATTCTGCCGCCTGTTTGAACGCCTCCATATCCACGCCTGGGCTGTCCATCAACCGGCGTATCGGCCCGGCGAATTTTCAGGCTTCATCCCCCGTCCTTTCAATTCATCATATATTGATTAAAGACATTTTATTGCATCCGCCAAAATCCGGCCACAGAAATTCTTTTAACGGCCAAAAACCGCACGAAACAGGATCGCCCCCCGGTCGCCTGACGTGCCGCCCGAACACGCGATCCCATTGATATCGGAAGAATTACCCATTCGCCACGGACAGGCCGGGGCCTTGGATGGGAGCGCAATCCGAACGCTCCCCTCCACGCGTATGGCGGACCACCCTTTCCTGCTCTACATTGAATACATCATTGTCCGTCCTGCGCCCTCCCATGCGCCACCATTTCAGGGAGGAATTTTTCATGCTGAAGTTCGATCACGTGGGCTACCTGGTCCGGAGCGCGGACGGGAAGAAGCACCTGATGGAGGACCTGCTGGGGTTCCAGTTCCGGCATCGCTTGATCAGGGAGCAGGCCGACAATACGAACGTCCTGGACTTCTACGAGTTCGACGGGGGCTCGATAGAGCTGGTGGAGTCGAGCAACCCCGACTCGATGTACAACCGCTTCATCGCGAAGAGCGGCGAGGGGATCCATCACATCGCCTTTCAGGTAGAAGACCTTCGGCAGACGATGGCGGAATGGAAGACCAAGGGGGTGCGCTTCACGATGGACCCGCCGCTGGGGGCGTCGGGCTCGCGCCGGGCGATCATCACCTTCACGGACCCGGAGACCTCGGACGGACTCGTGGTCGAGCTCTGCCAGCATCTCGCGGAGGGCGAGGAAAACCCCTGCTGGGTGCAGAAGTAAGCCGGGCCGGTCGCCGCCCTCCCCCCTTTCTCCTCCGGGGCGGGGCGCCCGCGTCCAGCGCGTCGATGAAACGATCTTCCTGAAAATGACGGGGCCAGCCATCCTGCCCTCCCTGCGCATGGGGCCGGGAGGGAATGACCTTTTGCATCATTTCCGGGGAAAAACCTGGGGGGGCATCCGGCGCAAAAAAAATCCGGGAGGCTCGCTCCCGGATTTCAATGTCTCTCTGGCGCCAGAAGACGGAACCGCACCGCCGGGGCGCGGGTTTTCCGTCCGCGTGTTTTTCTCGATTTTCGGCAGACCGGGACACGCCGGGATGGCTGGCCCGGCCAGGACCAGAGACGATTGACCGGGAATCGCCCCCTCCCCCCTGTCAATCCATCCCCGGCATCAGGATAAAAGCCCTTCTCCCCCCTTGCGGGGAGCCGATGCCCTCGTCTCCCGCCCTTGGGCTAGTTGTTCATGCTGTTCGCCATCGTGTTCGTCTGATAGTTCACGCCCGCGCTGGCGCCCGTCCGCACCGAGACGTTCAGCTGGTTCGCGATGACGCTGAAGGCCGCGTTCACCTGGTTCACGGCATTCGCGCTCTGCTGGGCGTTGGCGTTGAGCTGGACGCTCCGGATGCCCGCGTTCGT
>CAMYJL010000432.1 GCA_947258645.1 uncultured Nitrospinota bacterium | reverse complement strand
AGTGATTGTCCAAAAATAAACTTTCAAAATGAGGTATAATGCCTGTCAAAAAAGGAAACCAGGGTTTGATCTCCACCCATTTCGATTTCTTTTGCCAGAGCAAAGAATCCTAGCCTTCAGGATCATTGGCCAATTCGAAATCGCAAAGATCCTCAATTTCGGAACCGAACTTAATCTCAAACCACTCTTGAAACATCTTAAAATCCCTGCCCTCTGGCCAGTCCTCCCCGCCCCTATGCCAGGCCCAAAGCTCGCGCTCAAAGATGTCTTGAAAGCACTCTTCGAGCAACTGCCAAGCCTCCTCGGGGGTTTCATATTCCGGAATCAAGTAAATCGATTGCTCGCCGTTTGAATCCGGGAGGGGCCCCGAGTCATCCAATCCCCTTGCCCAATCCAGGTAAGGTTTGCTCGGCCGAATCAACACGGCAGATCGATTGATCACATCATCACCTCTCATTTAACGGAAGTGACCTTCCCCCGATAGTTGTACCACTCCCTACTAGAGACTTGGAACCATTGGACATGACCCCGTTGCGGGTCCGGTTCCTACGCTTGGCCTGGATAGATGCCAAGGGGGGACGTCTTCCCGCGATCTTTCGTGTACGTGGATGATGTCAGGTGCCCGGTTGTCGTGAACGGCAAAAAACCTTTTATCTTATGAACATGGGAACAGATATGCACCACCGTTACGGAAATTTGTAATGCGTTCGGGGATGTTTTGGCTAATATTGATGTAAGAGGAGTCTGCTGGAAAGCCAAATTTTCCCGTGGATGAAGGAGTCGGGATGCAAAGTTTTGTCCGGCTGTTCATCAAATCGCCCTTTACAGCCTTGCAGGAGCACATGGCGAAGACGGCCGAGTGCGTGGACCTCGTTCAACCAATGTTCACTGCGCTTTTGGACGGAGATCAGGAGAAACTCGCCACCATTGCTAAGGATATCTCCGAGACAGGGCATCTCGCGAATGAGATCAAAAATGAGATTCGTGATTCTCTCTCGCGAAGTATATTCCTCCCTGTCAATCGCGTAGATCTTCTCCGCGTTCTATCCAGGCAAGGCAGCATTCCGGGCACGGTTAAAAATATCTCGATTCTACTGACCATCCGGCGTACTTATGCGCCACCTGCTTGGCGAGATCCACTTTTGTCTTTTATAGACAAATGCGTGGCTACTTTCCGAGCCACCCATGAAATCTATAACATACTGAAAGACCTTTTCGATGCGGGATCTATTGAGCGCGAAGCCGAAGATATCCAGGTGGAAATTGACGCCATCGGCCATCTCGAATGGGAGGCCGACAAGGCTCAGTTCGAAATGCTTCGAATCATGTTCGACATGGAAGACGACCTGAAGCCGACGGACATTTTCTGGTGGGCGAAGATTTTTCGTGAAGTGAGTGATCTCGCCAACTATTCGGAAAAATCCGCCGACCGTATCCGGCCGATGTTGCAATAAAACGACCTGCCTCCAATCGTCGTACACCCCTTATGTCAGCCCCCCGGCCACGACCGGAGGGCGAAGCGGGGCGAAGCCCGGAGGCCACGGTAAGGGGCGCGACCTCCCTCTCGGATCCATTTTTCAGGCCGAAATACCCCAAACTGAAGTTTTCAACCACCTCCGCCACCTTCGTCACTCAAGCCTCAAAATAGGCCCGTCCCTTTTCCTCCTGAAATAATGGCGGATTTTCCCCACCCCAATCCGTACCAGGGACTACATTAATAGACAGGGAGGATGCGGCGATGGATGGGGCGCGGTTCTGTAGATGTGACGAGTGCGGCACGGTGGGGCTGTGCAGCGGTATCTACATGATGGATCTGGAAGAGTTCGCCTATTTCTGTCCCGATTGCTGGCATCTCTTCAGGGACCACCTGGAGCTGTCCAGCTTTCTGATGCACAAGAACAAGCTCGCGCGGGAGAACCTGCACGAACCCGCCGGGGTCGAATAAGGAGCGGGCGCGAAGCCGGAGGAAATCCGTTTTATGGCAGGAACGCAAAGGATAAAGGAAGAATCCCTCGAAACGGCCCGCCTCCTGGGGCACCAGATGACACCCTTCGACGTGGAAAGGGAAAAGGAAATCTCTCGCTGCAAAAACTCCGCCTGCACGGCCACTATCATCGTGGAAGGGTCGGAGGCCGCAGGCCACGCCCTCACCGAGGTATGCCCCTTCATGGCGTCGCAGCATCACAACGGAAGTTCATGACCCCCCTACCAATCGGAAGCGGCACCTCCGCCGGCGCCGCCCTCGCCTTCCTCGTCGCCGGGCCCGTCACCACGGTTCCCGCCATGGTCGCCGTCCGCGCCCTCGTCAAGGGGCGGCTTTTCGCGATCTATTTAGGGGCCGGGATTTTGGGGTCGCTTGTCGCGGGGTATGTGTTTCAGGAGATTATGGGTTAAAGTCGCATTTCTTCCCTTCTCCTAACCAGTATATAATCCGGAAATATTCACCATACGGAGGAGAGTCCGGATGAGCGCCGCATCGCGTCGCGCACGGGTGCGTATTCCTGTTGCGGCGTTTCTTGTCTTCATCGCGGGCGCATGGCTCACCGGATGCCAATCCGGGGGGATTTCTCCCGACAACGAGATGTTGCGGGGCGGGATTCCAACCGGATCGGGGCTGGTCTATGGCC
>CAMYJL010000431.1 GCA_947258645.1 uncultured Nitrospinota bacterium | reverse complement strand
TCAGGCAGAATATGCGTATGCGGATCAATCGCCATTGGAGCTTCCGTCCTTTCGCTGACAGATGCGTCAGACCTTGAGCTTGTAAAGCTTCTTTACGTTATCTAAGAGCATTTTCTTCTGATCTTTTTTCGAGAACCGCGAGAGGCCGGGAATCCGCTCGGCTTTCTTCAGGTAACCCATATCGAAGGGATAGTCCGTCCCGTAAAGAATGCGATTCACGCCCAGCGACTTCACGGCGAACTCGAATGCGTCGGCGTTGTGGATGATCGTGTCGTAGTAGAACTTCTTGTAATAATTCTCCGGGGCCTTCGCCTTGTTGACCTTGGGCTCCTGGCGCTCGCCGTAGCCGTGCTGCCAACGTCCCCGAATCCAGGGGGTGAAACCTCCCACGTGTGAGAGCAGGAACTTGATCTTCGGGAAACGGTCGAACACCCCGCCGAAAATCAGGCTGGCGGCGCAGATCGTCGTATCGAGCGGGTTGCCGATGAAGTTGCGGAGGTAATAGTCCTTCAGGCGGTCGTTCACGCCCATGACATCCACGGGATGAATGAAAATGGGAACGTCCAGCTGGACCGCCTTACGCCAGACGACGTCGAGCGCCCGATCATCGAGATTTTTTCCCGCCACGTTGGAGCCAATCTGCGCGCCCAGGTGGCCTTTTTTAACGGCCCGCTCCAGCTCTTTCGCCGCCGCCGTCGGGTCCTGAAGCGGTATCTGGGCCATGCAGCGGAACTTGTCGGGATTTTCCTCAGTGATCCGGAGAAGCGCCTCGTTCAGGGAGGCGGACAGCTCCCGGTTCAGGCCTTTATCCAGCGCGTAGTAGGTCATCGGCGGCACGACCGAGAGTATCTGCATGTCCACGTTCTGCTTTTTCATGCCCTTCAGGCGCAGGCCTACGTCGTAGGTTTCCTTGGGAAGCGGATTTTTATGCACCCGCTCCTTGCCGAGTATCTTGGTCCGCGTGACGAGAAGCTCCCAGGGTTTGCCCTTTTCGATCGTCACAGCCTTGCCAAAACGCTTTTTCCGGACGTCCTCAATAAAACTTTCGGGCGAGATGTGCGCATGCGGGTCGATGATCACTTGTGTTCTCCTTGATAGTGGAAGACGCAGAATCTCCCAAAATAAATTCCGGATTCGGAACCGCTGTCATTTGAAGAACTGATTATCCACGTTTCCGGCTCCGTCCGCCAGCCGGAAAAATATTCGCCGCTGAAAATTCGCAGCGCCCGCCGGAGGGATTATTCCCCCTTGAGCGCCAGATACGTTCTCCGGACGTTGTACTGGTGGCGCCCCGTCATGACGGCGGCACGAGGATCCTCCGGGGGGAGCGAGAAGGTCTCGCTCTGCACCACCCGCTCCAGCGTTTCTTCGAGGGAGCAGCCGTCGCCGATGGCCTTCCGTACACCCTCCGTCACCTCGCTGAAGTAGAGGAGGTATTTTCCGAGATATTCCGCGCCCACCATCGGCATGTGGGCCGGGACGAGGGTCTCGACGTCGAGCGTTCGCACGAACCGTGCGAGCGTTTCCATGTAGGTGGGCGCGTCGGTCTCGAGGGCGAGGCCGAAGATGCCGCCCGTGACGTTGCCCGTCCAGGCGGCCTTCGCCTCGGGCACATAGGTGATGGTGTCGCCGGGGGTGTTGGCCGGGCCGAAGTAGTGGCACTCCACGACGCGGCCACCCAGGTCGAACCGGATGTAGTTGTCGAAAACGATGTCCGGCGTGCGGAGGGTCACGCCCTCGAATATCGCCGGGTCGTCGTCCACGCAGGGCATCATGAAGGCCCGCTCTTCCTCGAAATAGGGGACGAGTTCGGCCGTGCGCCGGTGCTGGACGACGAGCGTCTCCGCCGGGAAGGCGCAGTTCCCGAAGGTATGATCGGCGTGGTAGTTCGAGTTCACGAGGTAGCGGATGGGCTTGTCCGTCACCTCGCGAACGCGCTCGATGATCTGCTTCGCCATCGGAACAGAGATGTGGGCGTCGATGACCAGAACGCCCCGCTCGCCCACCACGAACCCGGCGTTGTCCACACCCGGTATGGACGAGATCAGCGCGTAGACGCCCGGCGAGAGTTCCGTTGTCTCGAGATGTGCGCCGGTCGGGTTGAGCTTCCACTTCGAGAAGCTTTCCGGAAATTCCGCCCAGTCGAGAAGCTTTATCCTTCCGCTCATTTCAATCTCCTCCCCTCCCAGGAATCGCCACTCATGATGATTAGGAAGGGAGAAGAATAACCCCTGAAGACGGCGGACGGCCAGCCGGAATGCCGGCGGGGTCTTCAGCCACTTCTTTTTCGTCTCAGCGACCTCGCCTGAGCAACCGGGCAAATATCATGAAATGCGTCACCAAAAGCATGGGCACCAGAAAAGTCGGAATGTACCAGGCCGATCCCATCTGGCTGGACGCATCGTTCAAGGTGCCCACGGTGACCGCGTACAGCAAATCCACCGCGCCGACGAGGTTGAACAACCATACAAGCGGAATCGCCCTGGACCAATTCGCCCGTATGCGGCGGGATCGGCGAAAGCGGGCGGGAGCGGCTGCGCCACAACCCCAGGGACAAGAAATACCATCCCGATGTGGCGGAACGCATGCGGCAGGGTCAGCAAGGAAAGCCCTTCGTGTGGAGACATTTTCTCCAACCAGGGCGTCAGTAACCATTTTGCAATCACATTCCAAACAACAAAGCTCAAGAAAAACTGAAGTCCGAATATTGCCATTGTATCCTTCGGTATTCACCTCCAAGTGTTCTGATTCGTCAGATGTCCGAGAAAAAGAATTCGTTTACACCGGCAAATACGCCCCGAACGCTTTTTGACATGCGGATCGGCCTCCTCAGCCGGACCTTTCTCGAAATTTTTCACGACTGAATGTCCATTCTTCTTGATCATTTTGACCTCCCAATTATCGCTTCGTATATTAGTGTATATACACTTACATAAACAAAAAAATTCAATCCCGCCCAGCCATCGCCACCACCGACGAAATTTGCTCCAGATACGACTCTGCTTTTTTCTTTCCCATTTTTTTGACGACTTCGTCGTGGTTTTTCTTCCAGAGCGGGAGCGCCCGGAGGAGGGTCTGGTATCCTTTTGGGGTCAGCGACACCACGCGAGTACGGCGATCCTCGCCCGGCTTCACCGCGATCAGCCCTTCCCGCTCGATTGGCTTGAGGTTCCGGG
>CAMYJL010000430.1 GCA_947258645.1 uncultured Nitrospinota bacterium | reverse complement strand
GCAGAAAGCGAAGGGGACGGCAAAACCGACGTAGCCCAGAAACAGGTTGGGCGGGTGAATGACCATCCCCCAGTCCTGAAGTAGCGGATTGAGCCCCTGCCCGTCGGCGGGAGGGGAGGCCAGCGTGTCGAACGGCGGTGTGACGAAGTTCAGGATGGTGAGGAAAAACGCGGCCGTTATCATTAAGGTGGCCGTGGCGTAGGGGATGATTTCCGAGTTGCGGCGCTTGTTCTGCATGATGACGGCAAATGAAAAGATGCACAGCAGGAGGAGCCAAAGAAGAAGGCTCCCTTCTTGCCCGCCCCAGAACGCGCTAAAACGGTAAAAACCGTTCAGGGTGTTATTGACGATGCTCGCGACATACTCGACACGATAGTCGCGGTTCATCAAAAGAATGATCAGAGCAACGCTCGACAGGGATACCAGGGCGAATACCCCGACGGCGGCATTCCGGCCTGCCACGATGAGATCGTTTCGTTTTTGCACGCCGCCCCATATCGAGACGACCACGCTGTAGAGGGCGAGAACGTAGGCGGCCCACAAACCGTAATTGCCGAGATCGATCAGGAACAAAGCAAAACCCCCCTCTCAAGAAGTTGAATATCCGAATATTGGAAATGCGCACCGAATCACCGCGCGCAGAGGAAGCAACGTTTAGTTTGCCGCCTGGGCCTCTTTCTGCTTGGCCGTCCGCACCATGGCGTCATGCGCAGCCTCACCCGGCACCTTTGTCCCGGCCTTTTTCATTTCCTCGAATTTCGACGGGCAGGCGACCATCAAATTCTTCGCCACGAGAACCCCTTCCTTGTCAATTTTCCCCTCGGCAATGACCGGGAAGCCGTTTTCCAGAAGATCGGGCGGGACGCCCGTAAACTGAACGGGGAGGGTCGATTTTTCACCCTGTATCCGGAAGGCGAGCTTCATCGCTTCCGGGTTGCGCTTCAAAGAATTGGGGACAAGCTTCCCTTCCACCCGGATTCCGCGGCCGTTCAGTTCTTTTCCCTTTGCGGCGATTTCATCGACCGTCAGAAAATAGGCCAGATTCTCGCTCTGAAAGCTCGTTAAAAACAGATAGAGAAATGCGCTCAGAAGCACCGTCCCGGCAATGGCAAACTTCATATGCTTAACGCTCATCTATGCCCCCATCGAATTTTTGTACAGGAGACGGCAAACTCGTTGTTAAAAATACCCTTAACTTCAGTTATTTTCAACTAGCAATTAAAAACCGGGAAAACCCCCGCGCTTTCAGATGGTAATACAAATGGAGTCCGGAGCCAAAACCAGCCGCAGCCGGGGACCCAGAAATTCGCTCAAAACGGGAGGCCCTCCAAAACGAAAAAAACCCCAGCTGAAAGGCCATCCCTCCCTCCTGCCGGGGCATTTTACGCATCGAACGGAAGAGGACTATTTCACCTCGCGTTCCTGAATCCAGGGCATCATGCCACGGAGGCGTTCACCCACGATTTCGATCGGGTGTTCTTTTTCCTTTCGGACAATGGTGTTGAAGGTCGGCCGGCCCACCATGTTTTCGTTGATCCACTCGCTCGCGAATTTCCCCGTCTGAATGTCCTTGAGGATTCCCTTCATCCGCTCGCGAGTTGCATCGTCGATGACGATCTTGCCACGGGTGATGTCGCCGTACTCGGCCGTGTCCGAAACCGAGTAGCGCATCATGGTTATCCCGCCCTGGTAGATGAGATCGGTGATCAACTTGACCTCGTGGAGACATTCGAAATACGCCAGCGCCGGCTGGTAGCCCGCCTCGACCAATGTCTCGAAAGCGGCGCGAATTAACTCCGAGATACCGCCGCACAAAACTGCTTGCTCGCCGAAGAGGTCGGTCTCCGTCTCCTCCTCGATGGTTGTCTCGATAATGCCTGCCCGGGCGCAACCCACCGCTTTCCCGTAGGCCAAGGCGTAATCCTTCGCCTTGCCGGTGAAGTCCTTGAATACGGCCAGCAAACCCGGCACGCCGCGTCCGTCCTCGTACTGGAACCGCATCGTGTGCCCCGGGCTCTTCGGCGCGATCATGAAAACGTCAATATTGTCCGGCGGGATGATCTGGCCATAATTCAGGTTAAACCCGTGTGCGACGACAAACGCATCCCCTTCTTTCATATTCGGAGCTATGTCGTTTTTCCAGATAGCGCCCTGAAGGTGGTCCTGGGTTAACATAATGACCATGTCGGCCGCTTTGGCCGCCTCCGCCGTCTCCATTACCTCGAGACCGTCATCTTCCGCCTGCTTCCAGCGGGGGGAGGTCTTCCGGAGACCAACGATCACCTTGGCGCCGCTGTCCTGGGCGTTCAGGGCATGGGCTCGGCCCTGGCTGCCGTACCCGATAACCGCGAGGGTACGATTTTGAAGCATGTTCAAATCAGCATCCGAGTCGTAGTAAATTTTCAAATCTTTGAGAAGTTCTTCCGAGTTAACCATGACTTTGCCCCTTCTGGCGTTCAGGATCACATCGCAACCGCGCACTCCGCCTTCAAGCCCGCAGCTTCATTTCTTGGGAATATCCCTGAAAAAAAGACGGTTTAATCTATGGACCGGGAGCGGGGGTGTCAAGGCGGCCCGGGATTCCCGGTGCCGACGGGAAGGATTGACCTTGAGGACCTTGACAGACGCCGGGTTGAAACCCTTA
>CAMYJL010000429.1 GCA_947258645.1 uncultured Nitrospinota bacterium | reverse complement strand
CGGGGCTGGGCGATCTCTCTTCGTCCGCCTCAGGGAAGAAAAGGAATGGCCCAAATGTCCTGGTGCGGAGCGACTGCGGTACGTGGCCCCATTTGACAAAGAATTAATCTTCCTGGACTTCCCCAGAGGAGATTCCAACAGGCCTCCCGCCGCTCCTGTCGGCAAATTTAGAAGGTATTCTAATAATTTGGCCGTAGGGCCGATAATTTCCGCATCACGCGGGGCAGGGAAATTCGAAAGCCGGTGACGGGAGTAAGATCCGGCCGAATGGGACCCTGCCTCGGACGAAAATTTTGCGTGTCCCGGGCCTGCAGATCCGGGACGTGCCGTATGGGCCGACCTCCGGTCGGGAAACGTATATTGCAATTCCGGAACAACTGACCCATAATATAAATGCCCTCCCAGCTACAGTCGTGTTGTCTCTAGCGGTTCCTCATTGAGAAGTTGGTGTGACCTGAGATCACGAACCTGGCAGCTCTTTACGTGAAGATTCAATTAGTATAAAGACGAAATATTCTGAATTCGCAACTGCATGAAGAGTTTTTTGTGTCGGCCCAATTCGAAAACTTTCGCCTGAAGGAGGCTTTGGATGGGAACAATCGCCAAGAAGCTCGGTCTTTTATTCTATGTTGCCATTGTCGGTGCAATTCTTCTCCTTCCTGCCAGCCAGGTTGACGCGGCTGCTATGAAAGAGAAAGGGAAATACGTCGGTTCGAAAACATGCGCCATGTGCCACCTCAAGCAGCACAACGATTGGACCGTGTCGGGCCACCCTCACAAGTTGAGGAAGGCCGAAGTCGGCAAGCAGTTGGGGCTTCCACTTCCAGAAGGATGGCGCTGGGAAGAACTCAGCTACATCATCGGGGGACGCAACTGGAAGCTTCGCTTTGTCGACAAGAAGGGCTACATCGTCACGATGACCGGCCCCAACAAGGACAAACCGGGCAAGAACCAGTTCAACCTCGAAACCGGCACCTGGAGCGACTACCACCCGGGCGAGAAGAACAAGCCCTACAACTGCGGCCGCTGCCATACCACGGGCTATTCCAAGGAGGGCAAGCAGGATGGGCTCCCCGGAATGGTCGGCACCTGGACCGAGCCGGGCGTCGGCTGCGAGGCCTGCCACGGTCCGGGCGGGGCCCACGTGTCCGCCGGCGGTAAGAAAGAGTTGATCAAGATCAACAAAGACAAGGCCATGTGCGGTCAATGCCACATCCGGGGGAAAGCGGACACCATTCCCGCGAGTAAGGGCTTTATCCGCCACCACGAGCAGTACAACGAGATGCTCGCCAGCAAGCATAAGATATTCGAATGCACCACCTGTCACGCTCCGCACAAGCATTCCTCGTTCAAGGGGGCCATCAAGGTCGAGTGCGCGAGTTGCCATGCGAAGCAGGCCGCGGATTACGCCGGAAGCGGGATGCAGCTGCGGGGTGTGAAGTGTCAGGACTGCCATATGCCGGAGGCCACCAAGTCGGCCATCAAGAAGGCGAAATTCAAGGGTGATGTGATGACCCACCTGTGGCGCATCAACCTGGATCCGAATGCGAAGATGTTCGTGAAGAAGGGAAAGAAAACATTCGCCAACGGTTATCTGACGGTAGAGTATGCCTGCCTCACCTGCCACGGGGAAAAGGATCGCAAATGGGCAATTGAGACGGCGAAGATGGGGATTCACGCCTACGGCAAAAAATAGCCCATTTTCTCCTGGTTGCGCAGTATCCATCGATAAAAGGGGGGGGGAACCTGACCGGGTTCCCCCCCCTTTTCTTTATGATGTGTCCCAGTTTTTCCGTGTTGGAATTATTTGACCGTTAATTTTGACCGCACTTTCTCTTTCGCTGCGATACGCTTTTTGAGCTTGTCGTCCGCCAGCTTGTAGGCGATATAGTATTTGCGAATGTTGGCAACGTATCGCACGGTCTCCCGGCCCACGACCCGCAGGGCGGCTCGTTCGACATTGCCAAACCAGACATTCGGATTGAGCCTCATTCTCTTCGCCAGACGCCGCATCTTCTTTACATTTCTTGGGCCGGCATTGTAGGCGGCGTGAGAGAAGTGGAGCCGCTCGATTGGAGTCAACTCCGGTCCGGAGAAGTAAGTTCGCCGAAGGAATTCCATGTATTTCACCCCGGCATGAATGTTGTTTTCTACATTGCGAATGTTGCGGATGTCCACATGGCGGCTCGCCGCGGTTTTCGGCAAAACCTGCATGATGCCGACTGCGCCCGCCCGGCTCACGAGGCTCTGATTGAGTTGGGATTCCTGATACGCCTGGGCGGCAATCAAGAGCCAGTCGAATCCGTAACGATCCCCATACTTCTTCAGAAGTCTATTGATCTTTTCCAGCTTCTTTCGTTCACGCTTTTTAACAGGATTTTTGATCCATCTGATATTTCTGAAATACCGTTTGAAAACAAGGTTCCCAAAAACGGTTCCCTTTTTTTTCTTTTTGAGAAAACCGTTGATACTCCTTAATAGCGCCCGATTTTTCGGTCGAACAGCCCAGGCGATTTTACTCCTCTCCTTAACTTTTATCTTCGAATGAAGAACGAGTTCCGGCAAAATGCGCGCCCAGATCCGCGCCAGATGATCGTCGGCGACCGTGTAGTCCAATATGCCTGCATTCACCATCTCCAGGATATCCTCAGTCTGGAGAAAAGGATCC
>CAMYJL010000428.1 GCA_947258645.1 uncultured Nitrospinota bacterium | reverse complement strand
GAATCCTTGACGGGCCCCTTGATGATGATGGCCGTCATCTTTCCTCCGACGGCGGCGGTTTTGTGCTCCACCCCGGAGGGGATGTAGGCAACCGCCCCCGGATAGAGGTCTGTTTTCTCCCCGTGCGTCTCGGTGTAGCCCTTTCCGGAAAGCACCCAGATGACCTCCTCCTGCCCCGGATGGCTGTGAGGCTCATGCGGGGTGTCAGGATGATATTCGGTCATTCCAACCCGGACATGCTCGGCGCCGTTCGCGGTCGGGCCGACAAGAACCTTGCTCCGGCCCCACTCCACCGGATTGAACGGGACATCGTCGAGAATAAACACTTCTTTTTCTGGCATTTCTCCACTCCCTTATTATTCATGTCATTTCTGATAAAAATACTTTATTTAATTGATATTTCTACGATAATCTTTTTCGAATGGCGTCGCCGCAGGCCTTCGTCGATAGCGAGCCGCCCATGTCCCCCGTCCGCTCGCCCGCTTCAATCGCCTCCTCGACTGCCCGCCGGATGGCGGCCGCCCCCTGCGCGCAGCCGAGGTGATCCAGAAGGAGCGCGGCGGTGAGCGTCGCCGCCACCGGGTTGGCGATGCCCTGTCCCGCGATGTCGGGTGCGGTCCCGTGGACGGGCTCGAACATGGACACCCCCTCCATGTTCAGGTTGGCCGAAGGGGCCAGTCCCACCCCGCCTACCAGAGCCGAGGTGATGTCGCTCAGGATGTCGCCGAACATGTTCTCCGTCACGACGACGTCGAATTTTTCCGGGTGCTGAATCAGTTCCATCGCCACGGCGTCGATGTGCATCGCGTTGGACTCCACCCCGGGAAAATCGGCGCGCACCTCCTCAAACACCCGACGCCAGATCGCTCCCGCGAATTTCAGCCCCCCCGCCTTGTCCGCCACAGTGACCTTCTTCCGGCCGTGGCGCTCGGCGAAGGCAAAGGCGGCCCGGATCACCCGTTCCACGCCCTTGTAGGTGTGCACCTCCTCCTGAAGTGCGACCTCGTCCTTCGTGCCCTGTTTGAAGAGACCGCCGACGTTGGCGTACAGGCCCTCGGTATTCTCCCGGAAAACCACATGGTCGATCTCCCCCTTGCCCTTCCCTTTGATGGGCGTGAGATCCGCGTGGTAGAGCCGGCAGGGCCGGATGTTCGCGTACAGATCCAGCCCGAAGCGGACGCCCATGATGACCTGCTCCTGAACGATGGAACCGGGAACGCGGGGATCTCCGATGGCGCCCTGAAACACCGCGTCAAAGCCCTCCCGGAGCGTCTTACAGGCATCTTCCGGCATCCCTCGGCCCTCGCGGAGGTAGCGCTCGCTTCCCCAGTCGAAATGCTTCATCTCGACCGGAAACCCAGCGGCCTCCGCCGCCGCGAGCAGCGTCTCCTCCGCCTCCGGCATCACCTCGTTTGCGATGCCATCCCCCCGAACCACCGCGATTTTGGCCATACGAACCCTTCCCCGAACGAAAAATGGATAAAAACGCCGGCCCTTCGGGGCGAAACCATCCCCGGACCGCCAAAATCCTCCCGCCGGCTTTCACCGTGAACGAGCTACCGATATTATGGGAATACCCAAGATTTTTCGAGTCCCCGCACTCTTTCGCTTTAAGGAGAATCTGTATGGTCGAGTCCACCCCCCTGCCGGAAGGCACCGTCCGTTTTCCCCATGAAGTCATCCACGAATTCATTTTTTCGGCCTTCCGCGCGATGGACGTTCAGGAAGACCACGCCCGCCTGATCGCCGACGTTCTCAACAGCGCCGATCTACGCGGCGTCCGGAGCCACGGCGCAGGCCGCCTGACGTTTTTCATGGTGCGCCTCGAAAACGGCGTCCTCAACAAGAATCCCCAGATGAAATTCACCGCCGGGAGCAACACGACGGGTGTCCTCGACGCGGACAACGCGGTGGGCATCCTCGCCTCTAACCGGGCAATGGACGAAGCACTGGCGATGGCGGAAGAGCACGGCTCGGGCTTCGTCGCCGTCCGCAACAGCAGCCACTTCGGCTACGCCGGATACTGGGCCAAAAAAGCCATGGAACGCGGCTACATCGGTATCAGCATGAGCAACGGCGGGCGCCGGGCCACGGCCACCTACGGTGTCGAGCCCATCTTCGGGACCAACCCCTTCAGCGTGGCCATCCCCGGCGGGCCGGACGGCCACGACTTTCACCTCGACATGGCGACCTCGGTCGTCGCCGTGGGAAAAATCGAGACCGCCCTCCGGGAAGGAAGAAAGGCGCAAAAGGGATGGGTGCCCAGCTCTTACGGGGAACCCCGGCTCAACGAGCGGAGCATCCTCACCCACGACGTTCCCGTCCTCCCGCTCGGCGGCGAGGGAACAGACGGCGGCGGGCACAAAGGATACGGGCTCTCCTTGATGGTGGAGCTTCTCTCCAGCCTCCTCTCCGGTGCGGACCTGAAGGACCGCATCACCGGGGCGGACGGCTCCGCCCGGCCGAGCACGGGACATTTTTTCGGCGCGATCAAGGTCGAGGGCTTTCGGGATACCGGCAGCGATCGGCAGATGGCGGAAACCTTCGACCATATCCGGGGGACGAAAAAAGAACCCGGCCAGGATCGCATCTACATCCACGGCGAACCCGAAGCCATCGCCGAGGAGGAAAACCGGCGAATCGGCATTCCGATCACGCCGGCGGTCCTGGAACAATTGCACGACGTGAACGAGCGGCTCCAGCTGGGATTCGAAATCTAACGCGGCGGGTTGAGTGAGGAAGGGGTGTTAATCCGGGGGAGCTTATTGTGAGGGCGCGGTTTTCTTCTCTCCGCGCTCGCGGTGGATTTGCTTCATGTAGTCCCCCCACTTGGGCTCGTCCCATTTCCGGGGACCGATGATCTTCTGTACCAGTATTCCCTTCGGATCGACGACGAACGTCTCGGGCACGCCCGTCGTCCGGTAGAGCTTTTTTATCGTTCCCCGCGGATCGAGCAGGATGGGAAACGTGATGCCGAAGCGATCCACCCACTTGCGGACCGGATCGGCGCCGAGTGCGTCAATGCTGACCCCCAGCAACTCAAACGGCACGCCCTCCTTTTTCATCTGATCGTACAGGTTCTGCAGGCTGGGCATCTCATCGATGCAGGGCGGGCACCATGTCGCCCACACGTTGACGAGGACAACCTTTCCCCGGTAGTCGGCGAGGCTTGCCGTGCCGCCGGTCATAAGAGGAAAGGTAAACGGGGGGGCCGGTTTTCCCGCCGCGACCGGCAGCAGGTTCTCCTCCTCCACGGGCTCACGGGTCAGCTTCGCCGCAAATGCCCATATCAGCATAATGAAAACGGGAACCAAGATAAGAAGCAGCGCCTTCTTCCGGGCGCGGGCCACTTCGTCCTGACCAGCTTCTTTTGAAATGGGTTCGGTAGTCATCACGACACTTCTTCTATAAGGGTTTGTATGATTACACAGGAGGTGCAACCGTAAAACACACTCATCCCTTTTCCTTGAGAAGGTGTT
>CAMYJL010000427.1 GCA_947258645.1 uncultured Nitrospinota bacterium | reverse complement strand
CTGACATCCACGACATCACGGACGAGGTGATCGGCGCCGTCCGCCGGAGCGGCCTCGAAAGCGGAATCGCCGTCACCTCGGTTCCGGGCTCGACGGCGGGGGTGACGACCATCGAGTTTGAGTCTGGCGCGGTGGCGGACCTGCGCGAAGCCATCGCCCGTCTCGTCCCCGAGGGCGGAGCTTACGCCCACGACGTGCGGTGGGGGGACGGAAACGGGTTTTCCCACGTGCGCGCCGCGCTCATGGGCCCCAGCCTCTCCCTTCCTTTCCGCGATGGGGCGCTGGTCACGGGCACCTGGCAGCAGATCGTCCTCGTCGATTTCGACAACCGCCCGCGCGCCCGCCGGGTCGAGGTCCAGCTCGTGGGGGAGTGAGGCCCGCCGAAAGGTTTATCCGGCCGCGAGGAATCCCTCGCTCCCTTTTGCCGCTTCCTCTTTCGAGGAATCCCGCCCCGGCGCATAGACGGTGAGCACGCGGGTGCGGGCCAGCGGCGTGATCCCGTGGTGGATGTTCGGGGGAATGCGGAGCATCTGGCCCGCCTCGATGGTATGGCTTTCCTCTCCCACCTTGAACTCGGCTTTTCCCTCCAGACAGTAAACAAACTGTTCGTTGGGGTGGCTGTGGCCGCCCGTCGCGCCCACGTCGCGCTCGACGATGGCGAGTTCCGCGTTTTCTCCCGATATGGACAAGCGTTTCAGCACGCCTGAGGGCTCGAGCGGCATGTTTTTCAGATCGAAAAAATTCATGATGCCTCCAGGTGATAAAGATTAAGCGCTCTTCTTGATGGTGGTTTCGATGAGTTCCAGGGCGGCGTTCGTGAAGGCCCACATGTTCGCTTCGCGGTCGGTGCTCGCCGTCTCCAGGGTGATGACGCCATCCGAAGGACCCGCGACGGCGATGCAGGCATGGCCGGCGGCGTCGCCGTAGCGGTTTCCCGTGGGGCCCGTCGCTCCGGTCTCGCCCACCCCCCAGGTCGACCCCAGATGGTCGCGGACAGCGCGCGCCATGCGCAGGGCGTAATCCTCGGTGCTGGGGCGCAGGCCCTCGAAGTGGTCTTCTGGAAGGGCCAGCAGCTTATGGCGGGAATCATAGGTGTAGAGCACGCCTCCGCCGAGAAAGTAGGCGGATGCGCCGGGAACAGACAGCAGCGCCGCCGAGATTAGCCCTCCGGCCGAAGACTCGGCGATGGCGATCGTTTCCCCGCGAGATTTGAGAAGCGCGCCGACGGCTCCTCCCATCGGATCCAGATCAGGCATGATTTCCTCCCGTTTTGGCTGAAATGTGAAAATAAAAAGGGGTGAAAGAGCTATTCTAGATCAATCCGCGGGAAGAAAGGAGCTTCCGCGCGGTGGAGAATAAAACGCCCCCGCCCGGGTGTCGGGCAGGGGCGCTGGACCTGTCAGAAGAGGCGTTACCTGGTCAGTCCCCCTCGGCGAATTCCTCGAAGGTGTAGAAGAGGCCGTCGAGGACGCGGGCGGCCTGATCGTCCACGCCGGGCTTGTCGAGAGGGAGATCGATGGCATAGCGGAAGGCGCCGTCGTGGTAATGCTCGACCTTGTGCTCTTCCTCCTCGCCTGCCTCTTCCATGCCGTCGTAAACGAAGTCGTCGATCGGGTCCTTGCTGTCGAGGATGGCGTGTTCGATGTCTTCGTTGATGCTCCGGTTCGTGGTGGCGTAGCTGATGCGGATTTTGTTTTCCGCCTCCATCTTCGCCATCTCGAACCAGCTCTCGTCGTTGAAGCGGAGCTTGATGCCCTTGCCGGTGGGGTCGGGTTCCATGGTGAAGCGGTCGTCCGCCGAGTAACGCTTGATCATTCCGGTGATGATGTCTGCCACGCTGATGTCTCCATTTCGCTTATTTTGTATGGGTTGAGGCTCATCCGCAGGCCAGGGCGTTCCGCCGCAGGGCCGGTTCGGATTCGCCAAATATAGCGCGATGGAGACCGCCGCTCCAGAGACGGCCCCTTTCGATTTAGGACTTCCCGGCCCGAATAGCTTACCCTTTGACCGGTGTTCCCTGAATGCCCCAGGAGGTGTCCTTGGCCGTGATGAAGTGATAATCCTCACTGGCGGGAATTTCCGCGGAGTGAACGGCGTTCGCCGGGACGTGGATGATGTCTCCCTTCACGCAGGTGCGCCTGTCGCCCTCGATGTCCATGTGGACGCTGCCACCCAGGACGATGATCATCTGCTCGTTCGGGTGGCTGTGGGGCTCGGCCTTCGTCCCCGCGGGGATGCGGAGTTTGCCGAAGATGAGCCGTTCGCCCTCGGCCCAGACGCCGTGCGTGGCGCTGTAGGCCTCGCCCGCCAGGCGGTCTTCCATCTCGCTCGGCCGGTAGAAGTGCCGGACCTGTTCCCTCTTGGTTTTCCGCCCCGCTGCCTCGGCAGTGGCGGGCGTGCCCTGAATGCCCCACGAGGTGTCCTTGGCCGTGACGAAGACGTAATCCTCCTCCCCGACGACCTCGGCCGAATGGATGGCGTCGGCGGGCCGGTAGTTGATGTCGTCCTTGACGAGAACCTGTTCATCTCCTTCGACGTTTACCCGGATGCTCCCGTTCAGGACGATGCTGAACTGCTCGTTGGGATGGGAGTGCGGTTCGGACCTCGTGCCCGCCGGTATCGTGATCAGCCCGAAGATGATCCGCTCGCCCTCGACCCAAGAGCCGTTGGCGGTGCTGTATGACCCAAGAGCCGTTGGCGGTGCTGTATGCCTCGCCCGCGAGGCGGTTTTCCATATCGCCCGTGCTGTAGTAGTGCTGCATACGCTTATCCCCTCTTCGTTCGCTGCCGGAGTCCGAAAATCGGACTAGCGGGATGTTTTCTTTTTCGCCGTTTTTTTCTTCACAGTTTTCTTCGTCGCCTTTTTCTTCGTGGGCTTTTTGGCTGCACTTTTCTTCGCTTTCGGCCCGTCCGCCTTGATGCCGTGGATGCCCCAGACGGCGTCCTTGCAGGTGATGAAAATGTGGTCTTCGTCGCCCAGGACGGTGGCGCTGTGAATGGCGTTGGCCGGGGTGTGGATGATGTCTCCAGCTTTGGCGATCTTTGTCTTGCCGGCGATGACCATGCGCACGCGGCCCTGAAGGACGTAGCTGAACTGTTCGTTCGGATGGCTGTGGAATTCGGCCTTTGTCCCGGCCGGAATGGTGATCTTTCCAAAGATCATCCGCTCGCCCTCGATGAACGGCCCGTGCGCCGTGGAGTAATCGCCCCCGGCGTGGCGGGGCTTCATGGTTTTCGTGTCGTGAACGAACTTCGTGAATTTTTTGGCCATCAATTGTCTCCGGACGGCCGGGTTGCGGCCGCTTCAAATGAAACGGGGCGCCCGGAAATCCCGGGCGCCCCTGATACGCGTGGCTTGGTTCGGGAACGCGCTACTTTCCGCTCATCTCCTTGATGAGGCGTGTCCACTCCTTGTAGTTCGTGGTGCGGGACTTGTCGTAGTCTCCACCTTTCACGAAAACCACGTCCTCGCCGATGCTCTTCATGAAGCGCTTGAAGGACTTGTTCTTCGTCAGCTTCTCAAAGGAGTCGCGCAGCTTCTGGAGGCGGTCGGCCGGGGTCTTCGAGGGGGCCATGAAAATCCGATCCATCTGGAAGCCCACGCCCTTGTAGCCGAGCTCGTCCGCCGTGGGGACATTTTTGAAGTCCCTGTCTTCAGAGAGGCGCTTTGTGCCGGTGAGAGCGAGGACGGTGACCTTCCCGGCGCGAAGATGCGGCCGAAGCTGGGTCGGGAAGGCGATTCCCACGTCATCCTGACCCGCGAGGACGGCGCGCAGGGAGGGGCCGCCGCCTTTATGGGGGATGAAGTTCACCTTGATTCCGGCCGCCCGAACGAACTGCATGGAGGGCAGATGGCCCGCGCCCCAGACGCCGCTGTGGCCCCAGTTGACCTTGCCGGGGTTCTTCTTCGCGTAGGCCACCATCTCTTTCATGTTCTTCCAGGGCTTTTTCGCCAGTGAGAAGAAGACGGGCTGGCCGTGGTTGATCTTGGCGATGGTCTTGAAGTCCCGCTGGGTGTCGAAGGGGACTTTCCGGGTCTGCGGCACAACCTGGTCGAAACCGTTGTGCGTGAAGAGAATGGTGTAGCCGTCGGACTTGGCCTTGGCGACGAAGCCGGTTCCCTTCATGCCAGCGCCGCCGGGAACGAGCTTGACGATCATCGGCTGTCCGATGATGTCGCTGATGATGCCCGTGATGCCGCGTGCGTGGAGATCGTGGCTGCCACCCGCGCCCACCGGCAGGACGAGCGTGATCGGCCGCTCAGGGTAGGCAGCGTTCGCGGCTATCGGGGCCGCCAGAAGCGCGCTGAGTGCCAATGCGGCGATGGCTGTGGTTGTTGCGCCGACGCCGAGCAAAAGTACCGCCACCAGATCGTTGCTCTTCACTGGAAGCTTATGGAAGAAGGTACGAAGAGTGCCGTGTTGGCTGCCCAATTAAAGCACAGTGAAGCGTTGGCAAAAGCTCACGTAGAATTTGCCAAACAGATGCTGAAGAAGGAAGTTGAGAATGTGCACCTTCATACGGAACTGAAACTGACGAATCTGCGTAACGAGGCGAGCCAAGAGATTGCGGGAACCGCGTTCGAGTTCGAGCGAGTCAAGGGATCGCTTGAACTAGTTCGTAAGCACAATGATCATCTGAAGCTCGAGCTTGCTCAACGCGATTCAGCTCATGCCGAAGCGCTTGCCGCGTTCAAAGCTGCTAACGCTGGCCTGGCCGCACGAGTCGCTGATCTGGAAAATCGGCTTGAGTCGATCAACGTGCGGTTAGCCACCAAGCCGACCGCCAATCAGGTCAAGTAGCCCGCCGACTTGTGGAAGTCGATGCCTCATGTCGGCGCTTCACGAGCCGGGAAAAAACTTCGCCGTCGGGCCATACTGATCGTGGCCAACGAGTTGAAAATCCTGAAAGAACAGTTCGTACTTTGGTGCGGACTGTTCTTTTTTGGGTCGCACCATGGCGCAAAGGGTGGATTTCAGGTCAGGTCTTCGGGCAATACAGGACCGACATCAGAGCAGCAAAGCGTCGACGTCCT
>CAMYJL010000426.1 GCA_947258645.1 uncultured Nitrospinota bacterium | reverse complement strand
CGGGGGATCTCCGGCATCTTTGTCCACAAGGGAACGCCCGGCTTTCAGGTGAGCCGTCATTTGAAGAAGATGGGCTACAAGGGTATCCGGACGAGCGAGCTGATTTTCGAGGACGCGCGCGTTCCGCTCGAAAATCTCCTGGGGGAGGAGAACAGGGGCTTCCCCATGATCATGAGCGCGCTCGAGGGCGGGCGCATCAACGTCGCCGCCCGGAGCGTCGGGCTCGCCCGAGCCGCTTTCGAGGATTCCGTTCGCTACGCCCAGCAGCGCGAGACCTTCGGCAAGCCCATCGCGCAGCATCAGCTCATCGCGGCGAAGCTGGCCGAGATGGCGACGCGCATCGAAGCCTCGAAGCTCCTGACTTATCAGGCGGCAACGATGAAATCGCAGGGCAAGCGCTGCGACCTCGAGGCGGGGATGGCGAAGTTCATGGCGTCCGAGACGGCGGAATTCTGCGCGAGCGAGGCGATTCAGGTACACGGGGGGATGGGTTACATTCAGGAGCTTCCCGTCGAGCGTTATTTCCGGGATTCGAAGCTGCTCGTAGTCGGCGAGGGGTCGAACGAGATTCAGCGGCTCGTCATCGCAAAACGCCTGCTGGAGCTTTATCCGGCGTAAGTCAGAAAAAGTGTATGGGGAGGGAGGGGCATGCCCGAATTTCAGATGGGCCGGTGGTACGAGGATTTCGAGGTGGGCGAGGTCATCAGGCACCGGCCGGGCCGAACCATCCTCGAGTCGGACAACACGCAGTTCACGCTGTTGACCGGAAACACCCACCCGATTCATTTCGATCACCACTACGCCTCAAAGACGCAGTTCGGAAAGCCGCTGGTCAATTCCACGCTCACGCTCGCCGTCGTGGCCGGGATGTCGGTTACGGACACTTCGTACCGATCGATTGCAAATCTGGAGTGGGAGTTCATCAAAATGCCGAATCCGGTCTTTCACGGCGACACGCTCTACGCGGAGACCGAAATCCTCGACAAGCGCGAATCGAGGAGCAAGCCCGATCGCGGCATCGTCCACATGGAGACCCGGGCCTACAACCAGCGCGGCGAGGTCGTCATGGAGTACCGCCGCAAATCCCTCGCCGCGAAAAAGGGGATGGGCGCGATCCCCGACTACGACAACATTCCGCTGGACGGGAAGTAGACCCCTGTTCGCCTGTATCTGATTCTTTTTAAATCAGTTGTATTAATTTCCCGATATGCCGCCCGCCCGCCTCCAGGAGCGTTTGGCCCGGTTTCGGCCCTCCGCCGTGGCGGGGAGAGATCCAGCAGGTTGTAGAATTTTTATTTCCTTGACATGGCGGCCCCCCTCCCGTAGAAAAAACCATACTCCAATTTTTGAAGACCGAACGGTCTGAATCGAGAGGGTTTTGGGCTTTCTCTCGGGTTTTGAAGATGGTTGGCATCGCTCCTTTCCTTTCCCGTGGCTGTGTCCGGGGCGAGGACGGGGGTTTCGAATGTGAAGTTGCCGTTTTTTGATAGGGCGGTTATCCGTTTCCTTTTCCATAGGAGGAGTGGGGGTATGGAGAAAGTTCGGCAAACGCAGAAGACCCAGAAAACAGAGGCACCGAAGAAATCGCGGCGCAGTTTCTTGAAGAAGGCCGCTCTCGGCACCGCGGCGGCCGGCGCGGCGACTTTGGCTTTCCCGATGGTATCGCGGGCCAAGACAGTACGGCTCAAAATGCAGGGCGCCTGGGGCGCGAAGGATGTTTTCAATGACATGGCCGTGGAATACGTCAAGCGCGTCAACGACATGGGAGGCGGGCGGCTGAAGATCGACTATCTGGTCTCCGGCGCGGTGGTGAAAGCGTTCCGCGTTCAGGACGCCGTCCACAAGGGCGTGCTCGACGCCGGCCACCTGGTTTCGGTTTACTGGTACGGCAAGAGCAAGGTCGCCTCGCTGTTCGGCACCGGGCCCGTCTTCGGCCAGAACGCCCACCACACGCTGGCGTGGATGTACCGCGGCGGCGGCCTCGCGCTTTACAACGAGCTTCTCAGAAAGCTGAAGATCAACACCGTCGGCTTCTTTGCCATGCCGATGCCGACCCAGCCGCTCGGCTGGTTCCGCAAGCCAATCAAGTCTTCGAAGGACATGGTGGGCCTGAAGTACCGGACGGTGGGCCTCGCGGCCGACCTGATGCAGTCGATGGGCGTCAAGGTGACCCAGCTTCCGGGTGGCGAGATCGTTCCGGCACTGGAGCGCGGCGTGATCGAGGCTTTCGAGTTCAACAACCCGACGTCTGACAGAAGCTTCGGCGCCCACGACGTCAGCAAGGTGTATATGATGGGCAGCTACCATCAGGCGGCCGAGTTTTTCGAGATTATCTTCAACAAGACAAAGTACGACGCCCTGCCCGAGGAGCACAAAGCGCTCCTCCGCTACTCGGCCGAGGCGGCGTCTTCGAGCAACTTCTGGACGGCGATGGATCGCTATTCCAACGACCTCCAGTGGTTGACGAAAAAGGCCGGCGTCAAGGTCTACCGCACGCCCCAGGGCGTCATGAATGATCAGCTCAAGGCCTGGGACAAGATGATTCCCCTCCTTGAGAAGGACCCCTTCTTCAAGAAGGTCTTGAAGTCGCAGAAGGAATTCTCGAAGCGGGTGGCCTACTACGAGCTGCTCAACTCGGCTGACTACAAGCTCGCCTTCAATCACTACTTCCCGGGAGAGCTTGGTTTCTAGGCCGGTGGT
>CAMYJL010000425.1 GCA_947258645.1 uncultured Nitrospinota bacterium | reverse complement strand
CAGCTCGCCCATGAGAAAGGGCTTTTTGATGCCTCCGAAGTCGCCGAGGCCCTAGCTGATAAAATGATCGCGCGCCATCCCCATGTTTTTGGAGAGAATCAGGCCGAGTCCACCGACGAGGTTTTACGTAACTGGGAAATTTCAAAGCGGAAGGAACGTGCGGCACAGGGGGAAAATGGCGGCGCCCCTTCCATTCTCGACGGCGTTCCAATTGCGATGCCCTCTCTCCAACGGGCCCAGCGCCTTCAGTCGAAGGCCGCCCGGGTCGGATTCGATTGGTCCAAAGCAGACGAAGCCGCCAAAAAACTCGAGGAAGAGTGGAGCGAACTCAAAGAAGCCATCACCGGTGGGGACACAAAGGCACAAGAGCGCGAAATGGGCGATTTCTTTTTCGCGGCCGTCAACTATTCGCGAAAGCTGGGAATCAACGCCGAAGAATCCACTCGATCCTGCATCGAACGCTTCTCAGAACGATTCCACCACATCGAAGCATCCCTTCGCGCCCATAACCTTTCGCCTGAGCAGGTATCCCTTGAGGAGCTCGATCGGTTATGGGATGAAGCGAAGGCACGCGAAACGAAAAATTCCGAATGACTCAACCTCCCCGTAAATCTTATCGTACTCGGGCCAGCCCATCGCCTCAGGCGGGGCTTTTCCCGGAAAGTGGGAATGTACTGGCAGGCACCGTGGAACGAATCCGTTTCAGAGCAGATGACACGGGGTTCAGTGTTCTTCTCGTTCAGCCGGATGGAGACTTTCCTCCCGTTGTGGTCGTAGGGTTCCTCAGCAGCATTCGAGAAGGGGAACAAGTGGAGTTTGAGGGGGAATGGGGTGATCACCCCCGTTTCGGAAGGCAATTTAAGGCGACGACCGCAAACCCCATCGTTCCCACAACTTCCGAAGGTATCGAGAAATTCCTCGCCTCAGGAACCGTGAAGAATATCGGCCCAGCCCTAGCCAAACGAATCGTGTCCCTGTTTGGCGAGGATTCTTTAGAAATCTTCGAAAACGAACCCCATCGTCTCCTCGAAGTGTCGGGGATGGGAAAAAAGAAACTTGCCGAAGCGATTGAAAGCTGGAAAGAGCAAAGTGAAGTCAAAGAAGTTTTACTCTTCCTCCAGAACTATGATGTTCCCCTCTATTTGGCCGAAAAAATTTTTCGGGCCTACGGACCAAATGCCACGCAGATTCTTCGCGAGGACCCCTACCGTCTCGCTACCGACATATACGGAGTGGGATTCCGCACGGCGGACCGAATTGCCCAGAAGATGGGAATTTCCAGAGACGACCCGGGTCGTTGCGCCGCTGGCGCCCTGCATGTCCTCGACAGGCTTGCCGAAGGAGAAGGCCACATCTTCGTTCCCTACGGAGTGCTGCTCAACGAAGCTACCAAAATTCTAGAAATCTCTGAGGACTTGATCGAATCCGCCATCCAGACTCTCCAACAAAACGGCAGAATCGTAATCGAAAATTTCGACGCACCACAACTGAATGGAAAAGAAGAACTGAAACCTGCAGGAGAAATATACCAGAAAGCGGTCTACTCCCAGGTCTTCCATGCCGCAGAAAGCGAGGTCGCCCGCCGCATGGCCACTCTGACCCAGGGCCATCGCGACGAAGCTCGAATGGAAGGTGCCCTCCGCGGAAAGGGGGGTTACGGGGATACGCTCCCAGATCGGCTGTCTGCCTTGGCCCAGCGTTCCCTCGAAGGAGGAATGGCAACAAAAGATCAGGCCCGTGCTATCGAGTGGGCTCTGGCAAAAAAGGTACTAATCGTGACGGGTGGTCCCGGCACGGGGAAGACAACAATCGTCGATGCAGTTACCAAGCTCTACACACAACTCGGCCTGACAGTCCTCCTGGGAGCCCCGACGGGGCGCGCGGCCAAGCGCCTTACGGAAGTCACCAAACATGAAGCTCGAACCATTCACAGAATGCTCGAATTCAGCTGGACCTCAGGCGGATTTGTAAGGGACGCGGCCCAACCTCTTTCGGCCGATGTCGTCGTTATCGACGAGGCGTCCATGGTGGATATTCACCTGATGGCTCATCTCCTGCGGGCTGTCCCGGATGCGGCGTCTTTTGTTCTGATGGGCGATGTGGACCAGTTGCCATCCGTGGGACCTGGCAATGTGCTGCGCGATTTGATCGACTCAAACGTTGTCCCTGTCGTCAGATTGCAGGAAGTGGTCCGCCAGGCAAAGGAAAGTTTCATCGTTGAAAATGCCCATCGCATCAACCGAGGAGAAATGCCCAGGGAACCGAAAGGTGCGACAGCGGAAGATCTTCGAGATTACTATTTTATCGAGGAAAATGATGCCGAGCGATGTGCCGACATCCTGATAGAGCTTTGCCGGGACCGGATACAAGACCGCTTCGAACTCGACCCCATCAACGATGTTCAGGTGATCTCCCCCATGCAGCGCGGCTCCTTGGGAGTCCAAAGGTTAAATGTGCGACTACAGGAGGCGCTGAACCCTCCGTCTAAAGCGCCATTCATAAAAAGCGGCGACCGAACTTTCCGGCAAGGGGACAAGCTCATCCAGATCCGGAACAACTATGAGAAAAATGTTTTTAATGGCGATATCGGGATCGTCCGAAACATCGATCCATCCGCCGGTTCAATTACCGTCGAATACGATTCCGGGAGGGTTGAATACACCAAAGGGGCTCTGGATGAGGTCGTTCATGCATATGCGGTC
>CAMYJL010000424.1 GCA_947258645.1 uncultured Nitrospinota bacterium | reverse complement strand
GACCGGCAAGAAGCTTGCCGAGGACTTGAAAGCGGATTTTTTCACGACGGATTACCAGGAGTTGCTCAAACGCTCCGAGGTCAACGCCGCGATCATCGCCACCGTCGAGCACGAACACGTTGGACCCATGTTCGCCTCTCTCGAGCAGGGCCATAAGATTCTTATCGAAAAGCCCCTTGCCACCGATCCCGTGAAGTCGGCTGAGATCCTTAAGGCGATTGAGGATGGAGGGAACGATGTCGTGGTCGGCTATACCCAGCGGTTCCGGCGCCGCTTTCTGGTCGCCAAGGAAACCGTCCGAACGGGCCAGCTTGGCGAGGTGACATCCGCCACCTCGCGGGCGTTCATGAACCGGATGGCCCCGACAACCGTTGTCGCCAAGACCGAGTACCGCTCCAGGCTGACCCCGATGGTCGTCTCCGGAACGCATACGCTCGACATCGCCTTCTGGCTGATGGGAAACAAAAAGCCTGTCGAGGTCTACGCCCGCTCGGTGGAAAATGCCCTGGTGGGACTCGGAACGAAGGATGGGACTTTTGGTGTCGTCACCTTTGACGACGGGGCCGTCTGGAGCATGTCCATGAGTTGGGCCTTGCCGGTCGTCTGGCCCGGCGCGACCTACAGCCTGGAGATCGGGGTCATCGGCACCGAGGGTGTCTTGACCATCGATGATACCCATCGTGATCTGGTCCTGGCGACGGAAGAGGGACACCCGACCTACCGGACCCAGCTGAATGAGAAGAAGAACGTGAGTTTCCTGGCGAGTTATCCGCCAGGGGATGTTGTCATGGGACAGGTCTGGGGACCGATGCGCGAAGAAACCCATGCCTGGCTCGATCGCATTCATACCGGCCTCGAAACCCCGCACGCGACAGCCGCTGAAGGGCACCGGAACCTGTTGATGACGATGGCGATGGATCTGTCAGCGAAGCGGAAAAAACCTGTTTCGCTGCCAATCGAGCCGGAAATTCTGAATGAGGAATTGCCGATGAAATAAGAAATTTTTCTATGTCCCAATTCGCTGTGGATGTCCCACCGCCAAATCAATCAATTCCTTGCATGGAGGACGCCGCCGGGATGGATGTGCCCTTGTCCGAGCCATAATCCTTTTTCCCGTAAACTCCCGGAATCTCCCGGAAGCCTCCGCCGGGCGAGCCGCGCCCGGTCCCGAATATAAAAGATGAGCGGGAAAAACACGCCACAGGAAATGCGGGGAGGTGCGGGAGCGTGTCATCCTGAACGAAGTGAAGGATCTTTGAGAGTGGAGATCAATTCTTGTGTTTCGAAATAGACGCAGACCCTTCACTCCGTTCAGGGTGACAGGTAAAAAAAACGCTCCGCCTGGAATGCAGACGGGGCACTTGATGTAGCGTTTCGAAAGATTTTTTAAAACGTCACCCTACGCGGCCGGCGCTTGGGCCGGTCGACCGGGAAGGTGACACCGCTCGCGTTGACGCCGAGGTTGATCATCATCTTCGCCAGCTCGATGGCGGCGGTGTAGCCCTCGATGACGGGAACCTCCCAGCCCCGCTCTTCCAAACCCTCCTTGACGAAGGGCTGGAGCCAGAAACACCCCGAGCAGCCAAACGTGATCGCCTCGGCGCCGTCTTCGGCAAGCGCCTCCTCGGCCTCGTCGATCGCGCGCTTGACGGCTTCCGATGGCTCGCCCGCCAGCGCTTTTTTCTTCTCTTCGCCGAGGTAGGTCTCGCCGTCGTAGCCGGGGCGGGGGTGGTAGTAGCCCAGGTTGCGGATCGAGGCGCACCTTCGCTCAAAGCCGTGCTGCACGACGAGGGTCGAGTAGTACATGTTGTGCGACTCGGCGAAGTCGATGACGCTGAATTTCCGGCCGAGCATGGAGGCGATGTGCATCTGCGAAAAGGCGCACGAAGTCACCACGACGCCGTGCCGGCGCGTAATCTCGCGCGACTCCTGAAAACCCGGCTCGCCCCCGCCGAGGAGGATGATGCCGTTGTACTTTCCGCTCTCGGCCGCTTCCCGGACAATCGGGATCCGTCCAGCCGCGGCGAAGCAGAACTCTTCCCGGTTTTCCACCTGCCAGTCGCCGTAGGCCGCGAGAGCGCCGGGATGCACTTCCCACTCCACGTCCTCCAGGTTCTCCTTCACCATGTCGTAGTTCATGAGCCGCTTTTCCTTCGGCAGGGACGGATCCGGCGGCGGGGCGAAGCGGCTGTCGGCGGGCATCTGAAATGCGTTAATCAGCAAGAACCGGTACGGACGGGGCATATGTTTCTTCTCCTGGGGAACGGGGTGAAAGCGGAATTCCTCCATGATTCGGAATCAGGGAACCCCCATTATGAGGATATGGGAGAGATAATCCAGTTATCGCAAAAATGCCCCCTCATTCACACCGGACATGGACGGTGATACAACTTCCAGATGAGTTTCCGAAGGATGGAGCCTTTCTGGACCGGGAGGGGACATGAATCTTGAAAACAAGGTGGCTTTGATCACGGGCGCCGCGCAGGGGATTGGGGAAGGGGCGGCACGCCGCCTGATTTCCGAAGGATGCCGGGTGGCCGCGGTGGATATCCAGGGAGAGAGGCTGGCTTCCCTGGAGCGGGAGCTGGGCGATTCTTTCCTGGGTGTGAGAGCGGAAAGAAATAGATGGGCCGACCCTGGATCTGGCTCTCGCGGTTGGCGTGAAAGGGTGTATTTTTTCCGCCCAACTGGCGGCCCGGGAGATGAAGAAAAGGGGCGGCGGGGCCATCATCAACATGTCGAGCTTCTATGTCCGGACACCAGCGAAAGAGCGGGCGATCTACGTTGCGGTGAAGGGGGCCGTCGAGGGCCTGACCCGCTCGCTCGCTGTCGAGCTGGCGGAGTTCGGCATCCGCGTCAACGCAATTGCGCCCGGGCCAATCCTGACCGAAAGGAGAGTGGCACAGGGCGACGGGGATCCCGCAAATCTGGCGGAACGATATCGAAGAATGCCCATGGGTCGTTTTGGCAAGGTGGAAGAAGTGCTGGACACGCTCGTTTATCTGGTTTCGCCCATGTCCTCTTACATGACCGGTCAGGTCATCGTTTTGGACGGCGGGCTTACCATCGTTTGACGGGAGCGGATGATTCCGCCGGTTATTCCTTTTCTAGCAGCCGAAACAGCTCTTCCGGAAGCCGGGTTCTGGCTTCTTCCTGAACAGACGAGACGGCATTTGCAAAGCGGGCGCGTTCTTCCCCGGTCGGATCGACGAAGGCGATTCCGGCGCTTTCCAGTTCCTTCCGTTTTTTGATTTCCTCGGCGCGTGCCAGCCCCCGTTGAAATACGACGGCCTCGCGGACGCTCTCCCGCACGGCGGCCTGGGTTTCAGACGGCCAGGCATCGAAGGTCTCCTTGTGGATGAAAACGCCGCGGGCGGCGTAGAAGTGCGCGCTCATCGTGATGTGCCGATGAAACTTGTGAATGCCGTAGGCCACCGTGTTCGCGAGGGGATTTTCCTGGGCGTCGAGCTCGCCGGACGCCATCATGGCGAGGCCCTCTTCCAGGTTTGTGGCAAGGGGGACGGCCCCCAGCAGCTCGAAGGATTTCCGGTGGACTTCGTTCGGCATCAGGCGGATGCGAAGCCCGGCGATGTCTTCCGGCGTTCGAATGGGATGCTTGCGGTTCGTGATGTGGCGGAAGCCGTTGTCCCAGTATCCCAGAACGCGAAGTCCCTTTTTTGACTCGATTTTCCCGGTGAGACAGGCCCCGAGCGCTCCGTCGAGGGCATGGTGGGCTTTTTCCGGGCTCTCGAAAATATAGGGCAGATCGATGATCTGAAGCTCGGGGATGAGGTCCGAGAGTCCGTAACTTGTCGATGAGTAGCACATCGTGAGCTGGCCGCGCTCCACCATGTCGAGCAGATCCAGCCCCTTGTAGCCGAAATCAAACACGTTCCAGAAAATATCCACCCGGGCGGCCTCTCCGAGACGATTCGTCAGGGCGTCCCGAAAGCGGCCCACGGCCCGGCTGTGCGTGGTATCCGGCGGGGAGTAGCCGGCGAAGCGGATGTGGATGGATTTGCCCATAAAATACTCCCGATGCGTTGAAGCCCACGTTTCTTTCATCCTCGCACCATTTATTTCTTATTTCTATCCCAACCGGGGCCGTCGTTTTCACGGCAGGCCCCGGTCGGGTAGTATTTCATCATCTTTTCATTTCAAGTTTTCCGATTCGATTGGAGGAGCGCCGTGTCGGACAGGGTGAGTGTGATAGGCCTCGGCTTGATGGGCGCGGTCCTGGCCTCGAAGCTTGTTCAGGCGGGATACGAGGTGCGAGGATACGATATCGATGAGGCCCGCATGGCGTTGCTGGAAGAAAACGGCGGGACGCCCGCGGGCTCTCCGGCGGAGGCGGCGGGGGGCGCCCGGTTCGTCGTCCTCTCCCTTCTGAACAGCGAGATCGTCCGGGAGGTCTGCTTCGGAGCGGACGGACTGGCCGAGGCCGGGGAAGAAGGGCTCATCGTCATCGATACCACAACCGCACGGCCGGAAGACTCCGTCCGGACCGCCTCCGAACTCGGCGAGCGGGGCATCCGTTTCCTGGACGTGAGCCTGAGCGGGAGCCGGAACGATATCGTGGCCCTTGCCGGCGGGGATGAAGCCGACCTGGATGCGGCGCGGCCGGTCATCGGCGCTTTCGCGCGCTCGTGCCATTGCATGGGGCCGAGCGGGGCGGGCGCGCGGACGAAGCTGATCGTGAACCTCATCTCCGGCCTCAACCGGCTGGTCATGGCCGAAGGGCTCGTTCTCGGAATGAAGACAGGGATGGATATGGAGAATCTCCTCGAGGTCCTGAAAGACACCTCCGCGTACAGCAAGGCCATGGCCAACCGGGGGGAGCGGATGGTCCGGGCCGACTACGAAAGCCCCAGCTCACGGGTCCGCCAGCATCACAAGGATGTCCGGCTCATCCTGGAGCAGG
>CAMYJL010000423.1 GCA_947258645.1 uncultured Nitrospinota bacterium | reverse complement strand
TTTTTTTGCCGGGGGATTTTTGAAAAGCGGCGCCGGAGTTCAGCCCCTCTTCTGAAAAAACCCTTCCCCCAACGCTTCCATCCCCTCCCCGTCCGGCAGTTCCTCATGCGCACCGACGATGAGAACCCCGCCAGACGTTAGTTTTCCCCGAATCCGTTTCAGGACTTGGCACTGAACGTCATCATCGAAATACGTGAACACCAGATTCCGGCAGAGGATGAGATGGAAAGGCCCCTCGGGGGCTTCCTCGCGGATGTCCTGAAGATGAAACCCCACGCCCTCGCGGAAGAGGTCTTTTAAACGAAAGGTTTTTCCCTCCGCCTCGAAGGCGAGGTCGCGCCAGCCCTCGGGGAGTTCCTTCAGACCGCTGACGGGATAAACAGCCGCCTCGGCGCGGGTGAGCATGTGCGCGTCGGCGTCGGTGGCGGTGATTCGAAACTGGAGCGCGGGATAATTTTCACGCAAGACAAGCCGCCAGATCAGGGACAGCGTGTAGGGCTCCTCTCCCGAGGCGCAGCCCGCGCACCAGACGCGGATTTGATCCTCGCCTGCCGAGATAACTTTTTCGGCGGTTCCGGGGAGGATTCGGTCCTTCAGATGATCGAAAAGGCCCCTGTCGCGGTAGAAGCGCGAGATGGAGACGCGGCAGAGGCCGTCGAGGGTCTCCCATTCGCCGCGGTTGGCTTCGAGGTGGAGGCGGTAGGCCTCGATGTCCCGGAGGTGGAGTTCGCGGATTCTCCGGCCGATTCGCTTGCAGACGCCGCCGCGCACCTTCCGGAAGCCGGGCCAGCGCATCCCGAGGCGCGGCAGGGCCCACTGGAGAAAGCGGACGCAGTCGGTGTCCTTCATGGGGGAAGTTTACATGGTTCGGGAAAAACTTTAAGGGCTCAGGACTTAACCTGCAGCGTGAGGACGGTCTCGACGGGCGCATCGAAGGTGAGCTCGTTGACGTTCAAGGCGGCGCGGGCGTGGCGGCCGCGTTCTTCGCCGAGGAGCTCGACGAGGAGATCCGAGGCGCCGTTGACGACCCAGGGGGCTTCCTTGAAGCCGGGGGCGCTGTTGACGTAGCCGACGAGGCGGACGGCGCGCTCGACCCGATCCAGATCGCCGAGGACGGCCCGGGCCATGGCGAGGTGGTTCAGGGTGCAGAGGCGGGCGGACTGGTAGCCCTGCTCGACGGTGAGTTCGGCGCCGAGCTTGCCCTGATAGACGAGGGTGTCTTTTATCTTGCCGATGGTGCCGGAGAGGAAGAGGACTTCGCCGACGAGGACGCCGGGGATGTAGTTGGCGACGGCATCGGGGACAGGAGGAATCTCGAGGCCGAGCTCTTCGATGCGGGCCTCGATTCCCATCCGGAGGATCTTCCCGGGAGCCTAGTGCAGGTAGCAGGCGACTTTGTGGCCCGGAGAGACTTCCTTGAGCTCGGGCACATGTTCATAGCAACTGCCGAACACTTTGTTGCACCGGGGGTTGAACGCGCAGCCCGTGGGCAGCCGGTGAAGGCTGGGGACGATGCCGGGAATCTCCTGCAGGCGCGTCTTGGTGCCGCTGTCCTTTTTCGTGCGGAGCTTGGGGACGGAGTTCAGAAGCCCGACGGTGTAGGGGTGCAGCGGGTTGCCGAAGATCTCCTCGGCCGTGGCTTCCTCGACGACTTTGCCGGCGTACATGACGACGATACGCTTGCAGGTTTCGGCGACGAGGCCGAGGTCGTGGGTGATGAGAATGATGGCGGTGCCGAGCTCTTCCTTGAGCTTGAGCATGAGGTCGAGTATCTGGGCCTGAATCGTCACGTCGAGGGCGGTGGTCGGCTCGTCGGCGAGGAGGATTTTCGGGTTGCACGAAAGCGCCATGGCGATCATGGCGCGCTGGCGCATGCCGCCCGAGAGCTGATGAGGGTATTCCCGGACGCGCTGGCGCGGGAGCGGAATGCCGACGAGGTCGAGCATCTCGGCCGCCTTGTCCATGGCGTCTTTTTTATTCATGTTCTGGTGGAGCATGACGGCTTCGGCGATCTGAAACCCGATGGTGAAGACGGGGTTGAGGCTTGTCATGGGTTCCTGAAAGATCATGGAGATGTGGTTGCCGCGAATGTTGCGCAGCTCTTTTTGCCCCATCTTGGTGAGGTCCTTGCCCTCGAAGAAGATGCCGCCGCCGAAGATGCGGCCCGGGGGCTCGGGGATGAGGCGGAGGATGGAAAGGGCGGTGACGGATTTTCCGCAGCCGGATTCGCCCACGACGCCGAGGGTCTCGCCCGCATCGAGGGAATAGGTGACGCCATCGACCGCCTTCACGACGCCGTCCGGGGTGTGAAAGTGGGTGTGCAAATCGCGGAGTTCGAGAATAGTTTCCGTGCCCACATTCGTCTCTGGGGACATCGCGCGGCTCCTCCCGGGAACAAGGCCAACAGGTTATTGATTGATTTCAATCTATTATATGAAGGAGAGTCCGCCCATGTCCACCCGGAAAACGAACCGCCTCTCATCCGGGCCGGGCATCACTTAGAAGAGATGCCCGGAAAGCGGCGCCTTCCTTGTCGCCGCCCCACACTGGTGGCATCATGGCCCTGCCCGGCGAATCTTCCGGGGCAAATCTTCCGGAAGGTTGGCAGGAACATCGGGGAGTCAGGGGGACTCTCGGGGAATCTGCAGGAGGGGTTTGGATGATTCATCGTCTGGCAACGGGATTTTCGATCGCGATCATTCTCACTGCGGCGGCCGGCTGCG
>CAMYJL010000422.1 GCA_947258645.1 uncultured Nitrospinota bacterium | reverse complement strand
GGTTGCTCTCGCCATCGTCCACGGGCCCGAAGGCGCCGCCGATGGTCATCGCGCCGAAGCCGACGACGGTGACCTCAAGGCCTGTGTTTCCCAGTATGCGCTTTTCCATGATGGTCTCCCCTGAAAATAGATCGGAAATGAAAATCTGGACTCAACCGGAGGCCCGAAACGGATCGGACAAACCGCCGGTTCAAATGTTGGCGCTTCAAGTGGGCGCTATCATATCCGCCCCCCGGATGCGCCGCAAACGGGTCAGCCCTCCTGAGCACCCGCGACGGTCTGGAGATGCCGCCCGAGGGCGAGCTCCCTCAGGTAGTAGTCGTAGTCGAAATCGTTCGGGTGCGGCTCGACGAGCTTTCCGTAGATCGCGGGGCGGCGGAGGCGCTGCTGCCCCGGGCGCGTCCCGAGCGGGGGCTGCTTTTCGCCGAGCTTCGTCGAGTCGAGCATGCCGAACTCGTAGAGCGTCCCGCGCAGGTAGCGCAGGCGGTCCATGTCGAGCTCTGCGGTGAAGACGCCGGGGCCCTTGTGCTCGGCGAGAAGGGCTTCGGGCCCCGCGATGTGGCCCACGCCCGCGTAGTCGGGGTTGAATGTATTTTGGGTCACGATGACGTACTGCGCGTTCTCGGCGGCTCGGCAGCGCGAGATGCACTTCCACGTCTCCCAGAGGGGCGACTCAAGCGTCTCCGCCGGCCCCAGAACATCGCCGTGGTGGAGCGAGGGGGTGTGGATGCCGTTCACGGGCGAGATGATGATCTCCGCCCCCATGAGCATGGCGATTCGCGGCAGCTCGGGCACCCAGAGCTCCGAGCAGATCAGCAGGCCGATGTTGCCGATCTCGGTCTCGACGACGGTGGGGCCGGGGCCCGGCGCGAAGTGGCGCTTGCCGCCGAAGAGGTATTCGTTGAGCTCGGGCTCGTCGGGCTGGGAGCGCCGGTGATCGGCCAGCATCTCCCCGTCCGGGCCGATCAGCTTCTGGCAGAGGTAGTAGACCTCGGGGAGTTCCTCGTCCTCGGCCACGTCGCTGCAGGCGCAGTAGACGCCCACCTCGCGGATCTTCTCGCGAAGGAGATCGATGGGGTGGGCACTCAGCTTGCCCTTGCTGTCCATCGGGCCGTGCGCCGGGCCGGGGTAGCCCTCCGGGAAGCAGACGAGATGCGCGCCCAGCGAGGCCACTTCATCCATGTAGCGGATCGCCCGGTCCACGTTCTGCCATTCCTCTTCGCCGTACACCGACTCGGCCTGAATCGCCGCCACCTTGGTCTTCATGCCGCGCCCTCCCCTTCGAGGTAAGAGTGAAACGAGATTCCTCCCGGCGGGGCCGCCCCGAGGGGAGAAAAAATCATGTGAAGATGAGGAAAATATAGGAGGACGCACCCACGCGGTCAACGGGGGATATTCCCAAACGAAAACCGCCCCCCCGAATCGCTCCGGGAGGGCGTTGGTCCGTTTAAATATGAAACTGTGCCTTAAGGCTCGACCTCGACCACGCCCGGCGCGCCCTCGACAACCTCGCCGAAGATGCGCGCCGCCTCGACGCCCGCCGCATGCATCTCCCGCACAAGCTTGTCCGCCTTTTCGGGGTCGACCGAGATGAGCAGCCCGCCCGAGGTCTGCGCGTCGTTCAGGACGGCGATCATCTCCTCGCTCACGCCGGCCTTCGCCTCGGTGAAGCCGTGCGTCCAGACGCGGTTGCGCTCGCCGCCGCCCGCCGTCCCGGCGATGGCGTGGGGGAGCATGTCCTCGAACTGCGGCACCTCGGAAAAATGAATTTTCGCGCGCACCCCGCTGGCCTCCATCACGTTATGAAGGTGACCGACGAGGCCGAAACCGGTGATGTCCGTGCAGGCGTTCACACCCACCCGTACCATGACCTCGCTGGCCTTTCGGTTCAGCGCGCGCATGGAGGCGACCGCTTCTTCGTAGACGCCCTCCTTGAGCTTGTCGCCCCCGCCGAAGATGCTCCGCGCGGCCTTGGCCACCCCGCTCACCGCCTTGGTGACGTTGGTGATGATGCCGGTGCCGATCTTCTTGGTGAGGACAAGCTTGTCGCCCGGCTTCGCGTTCTGGTTGGTGATCATCTTCCGGGGATCGACCGTGCCCGTGACGGCAATGCCGAACTTGGGCTCGGGGTCGTCCACGCTGTGGCCGCCGACGATGACGCCGCCCGCCTCGCGCATCTTGTCCGCCCCGCCCGCGAGGACGCGGCCCAGAATGTCCAGCCCCAGATCGCAGGGGAAGGCCACGAGGTTGAGCCCGGTGATGGGCTGGGCGCCCATCGCGAAGCAGTCGCTCAGCGCGTTCGCCGCGGCGATCTGGCCGTAGTCATAAGGGTCGTCCACGATGGGCGTGAAGAAATCCACCGTCTGGACGATGGCCAGATCCTCGCGCAGCTTGTAGACCCCGGTGTCATCTCCCGGGTTCGTTCCATAGAGCAGATTCGGATCGCTGAAGGGCTCAAAGCCGCTCAGCGCTTTTCGCAGGTCCTCCGGACCCAGTTTCGAACCTCACCCGCCCGCCTTGACGAGGCTGGTGAGGAGGACTTTTCTCTCCGATGCGGTCGCCAATTTTATTCTCCTTGGGTCGCGAGGGGGGATGACCCCCCGATGGAACTGACAGCATATTACAAACGAGGAGGAGGGAAAACAGACGGACGCCATTCGTGATATATTGCGGAATCGGCGTTATTCCAAGGAAAAGAGACACGGACTGATGAAAAAATTTCAT
>CAMYJL010000421.1 GCA_947258645.1 uncultured Nitrospinota bacterium | reverse complement strand
GCCATCTGGGGGAGTCCGGTGCCTTCCTGATCCGTCCTGCAATGGCGCTCGATGGCGGCCGGCCCCATGTGGGCGTTGGAGTGGACCCCGGGGACGCTGGCGAGGAGGGAGGGTGGTTCGAGATGTTTCATTGAGCGGTTACAGCATGTCCAATAAATTCATCGGTCCTTTTCCCTGTTAATTCCCTGGTCCGTTTTTGAGCGGATTACTTTATTGTCGGATGGACCCCCTTGCAGTCTGACCGGGGATGGAGTTTTCGCGGAGCACAACTGTTCATCGCCGCTATCGGTCTGAAACATTCCCGAAACAATCCGGAAATGTGTATTTAACCTCCCCGTAAAATTGATTTAACCCCCGAGAAACCCTTCGCCGCGCCTGGCGTGTCATTAATGTCCACGTCTTTCGGGGCGCTGTCCCGGTGCGGCGGGCGGTTCCCGCCGGAGCCAGGCCATCATAGCCCTCCTCCAGGTAGCGCTGGTACCAGCGATAGAATGTGCTGTGGCCCACACCGAGTTCTCGCAAGGTCCGCCGGACCGATAGCTTCGAACCCTCCACAATTCGGATAATCTCCATCTTCTCGGCCTGAGAGAGCCTCATATATCGGCTCCCTCGGTATCCCAGCCGGTCAGACTTTTTTTGAGCACCCGGTTCTTGAGGGCCACCTCGGCGAGGAGCTGCTTGAGCTGCTCGTTCTCGTGCCGAAGGCCTGATACCTCATCTGAGCTGGCCTCGCGCGCCGTGTCTCCCATCAGGCGCTTCTTGCCGGCTTCCAGAAACTCCTTGCTCCAGCGATAGTAGAGGTTGGTCGGGATGCCTTCCTTGCGGCAAAGCGCTGCGATGCTCTCCTCGCCTCGGAGCCCATCCAGGACGATGCGGATCTTCTCCTCGGCCGAGTACTTTTTGCGGGTCTTGCGGCGAATGTCTTTAACAATCTTCTCAGAGGACACTTCCTTGCTCATCTCACGCTCTCCCAAAGATGAATTGTCCGGAAAGTGTCTCTTAGCGTATCACCCCGAATGGTCCACTAGGTTCTGAACCCATACAGGGTGTATGTCCTGACCGTTACCAACTGGGAGCTGAATCGGACGGCCTTCGCCATTCAGTTCATCCCGAAAATCATCTGCTTTCTGGGCTACACCCCCTGGGACGGGAAGGCGCGAGCACCGGGCGAGCGTCTCAGGGCCTACCGCTGGACGCGGGGGCAGAGCTAGGGGGAAACGGCCGGGCTGCTCGGGGTGGACCCGGCGACGCTGGCGAGGTGGAAAAGGGGGGAGGAAGAACCCTTGAAGGTTAGCTAGTAGGCTACTTGCCGCTTTGTCCTCTAGGAAGGCTAACCATCATGGCCAAGGTCTCAGGAAGAACATGTAATCCTAAAGACAGTGGATCGTGACATGTGAACTTTCTCGTCCAACACCCATGTGATCCCCAGCCGGAGGTCACGGCATCAGGGAATTGGAACCTGGATCGACCACCATCTCTGCACAGGAATTCACCCGCCGTCCACAGGCTGTTTTTTTATGCCCAGATTACCGGCCGGGCGTTCGGCGAGCATGTTCTTTTCCCTTTTCTACTTGGCCAGGCTCCGGATGTAGGCGTTGATGTTCTTGATGTCGTTCTCTTTCAAGGATTCTCCGAAAGGCGGCATCATGGGAGATTTTCCGACCCCCGGTCCTCCTTTCGTGAGAATGTCAGAAAGGTATTTGTCGCTCAATTTTGAGTTGTAGGCTTTATCGCTTAGATCCTTCGGCTTGGGGTTCAAGGCCGCAGATGCTACCCCGTCCCCTTTGCCCGCCTTTCCATGGCAGCTCACGCACAACTTGTCGTAGGCCTCTTTCCCCTTGCCCGCGTCACCTCCTGCGGCAAAAACTCCCGAGACGAACCCAAAAATCATCAGGACAGTTCCCCCGGCCACCAGCAAGACTCGCATTTTCGACCTCCTTCGCTGATATCACAGCATCGTTCAAAAAAGAAAAAGAAACCTGCTTGTTCGAACACGATGAACTCTTCCGGCCTCTTTCGTTTCAGACTTTGATTTCCACTTTTCCACAGACTCCTTCTGGACCAAACCCGTCCCCCAAGGCTCAATGAAAGAACAACTGGCAAAGCGATGAGCGCTGCTCTTGTAAGCCATGATTTCCTCACCCACCTCATGATCATCTTGGCAGCCTGAAGGCGGGAGGAGCACGGGATGGCAATGACTATTTTTCCTTTTTCTCCTTCTTCAGGGTTCCTCCGATAGCGCGGACATAGGCGAGGAGATCAGCAACCTCCCTTTCGGTGAGTCTGGGCCATTCTTGCGAGGCGGCAGGAAGCGTGCCGTACATATTCCCCGCGTGGTTCCACATCTCCCGCGCAAGATCGATATCACTCTCCCATGGCCCCTTGGCCCGGAGATCCGGCCCTATGGCATTCTGCTCCTGGGCAGAAGGAGTATGACATTTTGCACATCCACTATTGATATAGAGGAGAACCCCTCGCTCAGGATCACCCGGAGGGGGGGTGAACTGAAGAAAATAAAGAAATGATGTGATATCGGCCATTTCATCCACCGTCAATGAAATGGGTGGCATTCCCTTATTCCTCCAAATCGCCCACATCCCGGGACCGTGGTTCCACAACTGGCTCGCAATACCAGAGAGATTCACCTTGAGCCCGGTCCCTAGAGGGGGGGCTACGCTTCCCTCTCCAGCCCGCAGAGAATGGCATCCGGAACAGCGCTTTTTCTCAAAA
>CAMYJL010000420.1 GCA_947258645.1 uncultured Nitrospinota bacterium | reverse complement strand
CCCGCGCCTTTCCGAGAATCTCATTGATCTGTGGGCGCATCCGGCTTCTGATCTCTCTCATTTTCTCATGATGCTGTTGCAGGGTGGATCGGACGCGCTCCATCTGATCTGCCCGAAGGCTCAGGTCCGTTTCGAGGCGTTGGATGAAACCGCGCCTCCCCTCGCGCTGGCTGAAACGGGCCGGTTGGATGGGCGCGCTCCCAATTTTTTCCTGAAAAGCATGCCACCGGCCCGCGAAATAGCCCGTCCCGCTGCCGGCGAGAAACACAATGATGAGAACCGCCGCCGCCTTTCCCTGGATTCCGCCTAATTTTTCCCAAACTGACATGCCATTGCCTCGTTTGCCCTGCATTTACCGCTGAGGAGTCTCGTAAGTGATGAACCGCAGCAGCTCATCTCCATTGGTTGCTTGAATAATTTCCATCGGGTCTTCGCCCGAGTTTCCTGCTGAAGCCTCAAAAATGGATAACGAACTCAAACTTGCCGTCTCGATGGGAGAACTCGTTTTGGGTTGCGTCAAGAAAACGCTGGCCATTACGGTGAACGCGAGCGCCCCGCCAAGGGCGAAACGAGGGCCGGTCGAGGCAAGGGCGGTCCACAATGAGGAGGCATAGGCGCCGGGAGCTTCAAGCGGCTGCAGATAGGGGCGGAGACGCTTCCAGACGTGCTCTCCGATTTTCGGGTCGTCTTCTTCCGCGGCCTGGAACATTTTCTTCAGGGAGATGATCTCGGGATCCGTGGAATCCGGTGACTCCCACCAGCGGGCGCGTTTCATGTATTGCTGCCGTTCCTTCCACCATCTCATTGTTTGCTACTCCTCATTTGCTCCGCCGCCTGAAGGAGATTGGCCCGCGCGCGATTCAGGCGGGAGCGGACGGTTCCCGGGGGAATCCCTAACGCCGCCCCGATTTCATCATAACTCATGCTCTCAAGTTCCCGCATCACAATGACTCTCCGGTGTTTCTCGTTAAGCTGCCTCAAAAGAAGCTGAAGGGTTTCGGCGGATTCTTTGGATTCAGACGGGTTCTCGTCAATTTCCCGCTCCCGGTTTGCAGAATTCGCATCTTCCATTGCTGAGAGATGATCTTCTTCCAATGGCACGGATTGAAGTGGAGATCGCCGGAGGATATCCCGGCAATGGTTCACGGCGATCCGGTAGAGCCATGTGGAGAATTTGGCATCTCCCCGAAAACGCGGGAGGGCGAGGTATGCCTTAAGGAAAATTTCCTGAACGGCATCATCCGCTTCCTCCCTGCGGTTTCCCAGAATCCCCCAAGCGAGCCGCTGAATTCGTCCGGCAAATTTCTGGACCAGTGGTTCGAAGGCATCCGGATCTCCCGCCTTGCAGCGATTGACCCAGACCGCATCTTCGCGGACGCTTGGGGCCGGCTCCAAAATACTTCTCACCCATGCGGTGGACGCTTCCAGTTCTCTCTCCTTCACTTTCCGCCGAATGAGAGATGAAATACAAGCTCGAAGCCGGCAAATCATCACATCCTGATATTTTGACGAAGGTGGGTTCCCTCAAGAGGAAATGGAGCCTATAATCTCTCGGAAATTTAGTCTTTAACATTGAATTTATTGGGCTTTTCCCGGTTTAAGGGGTCTGGGAGTGGCGATTCGAGTGGTCGTGGCGGGCGCTGGCGGGCGGATGGGTGGCCGGATCATCCATCAGATTGCTTCTACTGAAGATTTGGCTCTTTCGGGGGCCTTGGAGTGGGAGAAATTCCCCGGACTGGGAGATGACGCGGGGCAAGCGGCCGGTGTGGGCTCTTTGGGTGTTCCGTTGACGTCGGCGACCTCTTCCATTGAGGGGGATGTCCTGATTTCCTTCGCGGTTCCCGAGGCGAGCCTTGGCCATGCCCGGTTGGCCGCCGAAAAGCAAATTCCGATCGTTATCGGGACCACGGGTCTTTCCGATGAACAGCGTGGAGAGCTGGGACGGTTGGGAGAAAAAATCGCATGTGTTTTTGCGCCCAATATGAGCGTGGGGGTGAACGTTACGTTCCAGCTCATCGAAGAGGCCGCGAGGCTTTTGGGGGAAGGCTACGACGTCGAGGTTCTCGAAGCCCACCACAACCAGAAGATCGACGCACCTTCCGGCACGGCGGTCCGCATGGGGGAAATTCTTGCCCGCGTGCTGGGGCGGGAATATCCCGGGGACGCAGTGTTCCATCGTGAGGGTCAAACGGGGAAAAGACCGCCCCGCGCCATCGGAATTCAAACGCTCCGGGGCGGGGATGTGGCGGGTGAGCATACCGTCTACTTTTTCGGGCAAGGGGAGCGGATCGAAATCACGCACAGAGCCACGACGAGAGACAATTTTGCTTCGGGCGCCGTTCGCGCGGCGCGTTGGGTGGTCGGCCAAAAGCCCGGCGTCTATGGTATGGCAGATGTCATCGGATTGTAGGTAAAAGCCGATGAGCGCGAACATCATTTCAGCTTCCCGGCGGACGGATGTCCCCGCTTTTCACGCACGCTGGTTTTTCGGGAGGCTTCGGGAGGGATTCGCCGAATACCGGAATCCCTTCAATCGCCGAATTTGCCGGGTTTCCTTGAGGGTGGAGGATGTGCGGGCCTTTGTTTTCTGGACAAGAAATCCGGCTCCGTTGATGAAGAATTTTTCTAGGTTGAAAGAACGCGGCACGAATTTTTATTTCCTCTATACGATTAACAATTATCCCGGTTTCCTTGAGTCGTCGTCGCCCCCTCTTGAGCAAGCGGTGAGAACATTTCGTTGCTTGGCCGGCAGGATCGGGCCGGAGCGGGTCCGGTGGCG
>CAMYJL010000419.1 GCA_947258645.1 uncultured Nitrospinota bacterium | reverse complement strand
AACGGACTTTCGCCCTCTCCAGATATCCCTCAAACCGGTCGGGGCCGAATTCGACGGCACGATCGAGAAATTGAGCCGCTTTGTCCCACGCCCTGCGCGCGGCCATGAGCCTGCCGAGCAGCAACTGCGGGCGCCAATCCTTCGAATCGAGCCGCGCGGCGCGGCTGGCCGCCGCCTCGGCTTTTTCATTGAACTCCAGCCCCATGTACGCCTGCCCCAGAAGGAGAAAATAACCCGGCAGGTTCAGGTCCTCCGACTTCCGTTCATTTAACAGGCGGACAGCGGAGCCAAACCGTTTTTCCTGAATCATCGCCATCGCCCGCTGGAAAGCGAAGAAGCTGCCGACAGGCCTGGGAAGTTCAAGGAGGAACAGCCGGCCCCCCCGTTCGAGGACGACGCCTTGGCCGGCGGCGTCGAATATCGCCCGTCGGGCGTTCTGAAGGCGCAGGTTCCGGAGGGGAAGGGAGATTTTGTCTTTTACGGATGTCAGGTAAATCTCCTTGCTGCCCGAGATTATCCACCGGCCATCGGGAGAAATGTCGGGATAGTGCGCGGATCCGTTTCCTCCAGGCACGAGTTGACGCATGAGCACACGACCGGCGAGATCGAGCAGAACCAACTCATCCCCGACGGTCAGCACAACTTTTTTCCCGTCGCGGCTGAAACGGGGATAGCGAGCTTCGGTTTCCCGGGAGAGTGTCGAGACGTTCTCCGATACGGAATCGATAAGGAGCACCCCCCGGGGAGTCACGCAGACGATCATCCGGGCCTTTATCGAGTAATTCGGCTCTCTACAATGGCCGCGGTAAACACTCTTGAAAGTGCCCCTCAAGGCGTTATACGCACCGAGCTCCCGGCCCGGCCCTACCCCGAGTGCGACGAGGAACAGATGGGGAGAACCCAGGCTCCCCGAAAACCCGGACGAGCTTGCCGCCCGCTTCGTGAGATGCAAACCATCCGCCGAAACAGTGAAAATCTGAAACGTCTCGCCATCGCCCGCGGTGAAACTCAGCCTCCCGCCGGGACCGACAAACGGGGGCCCCAGTTCGTCGCTGCTGAACTCGAGATTATCGTCGGCAAGCGTCAGGGGTCTGAGACGGGAGCGGAGACCGACGTTCCAGACCAACTCGCGCGTTTTTTTCTGGAGCCGGCTTCGCCGGGCGAGCGTCCTTTCGGTGCGCTGAAGGCCCGCCCGGGCGTCGGGACTGGTGGAATCAAGCGAATTGGCCGCCTGAAAAGCTTTCCGGGCGCGGGCATAGTCTCCCAAGCGATAGGCGCTTTCACCGAGAAGAACATGGCCTTCCGTATCCTGCGGCGCCAGCTTCAGGAAACTTTCCAGCTGCTTGACCGCGTCCCGATACCTTGCGGTCTGGTTGTACAGTTTTCCCAGATAAAATTTGGAAAGAGCGTTACTGGGGTCCAGCTCCTGGGCCTTGAGAAAAACACTTTCCGCCTTCGCGGTCAGACCCATGAAGAGATACATCCGGGCAAGCTTTTCGTAATCCTCGGAATTGAGCGGCCCGAATTTCTGGGTTTCAAATTTCCGGATGGCTTCGGTGTAGAGGCGCGATTTCTCGGCGCCATTCTCCCGGATCGATTCACGCTCCTGGGCAAGGTAGTAATAAATGAGTGGCCGATTGGCTCCCTCTTTATAGGCGATTTCCAAAAGACGATACGCATCCACCCGAAAGGAGCTGCGTTTGCCCTTTTCGGGCTTATCCAGCAAATCCTCCAGAACCGCCAAACGGTAAAACAGGACCGCGTCGTAAACACCGAGCGCCTGGGCCTTCCGGTATGCCTCCCAGGCTTTTGGGTAATCAAGCCGCGAGAAGGCGAGGTTGCCCTGTGAGATAAGAAACTCGCTGCCGGGCACAGATTTTGGCTCGCGAGCGAACCTCGACGAGCATCCGGCCAAAAGCAAAACCGCCACAGCCGTGTAGATAAAATATCGCGGCAAATATCCACCCATACGCGGCCCCGAATATCTCACTTTTCGACTCCTTTAGAATTCGAATATCATTCCATAATCGAAGTTCACTATTTTACCTCATTTTACTTCCTGAATGGCCGAAATGAAAAACCGAAACCGGCGATTCACGAAATAATAAGTCTTTAATAATCAAATATTTACAAACTCCAAGGGGCGCGATGGCCGGTGGGGCGCAAACCACCTCACCCGGACAACTCCCCGGAGGCCGGAAATGCGGGTCCACCGGGTGTCTCCTGAGCGACAGGTCACACCCCCCAATATCCGGTAATTGCCGTATTTCTGCCCGAGCGCACATTGTCACCAAAACAAGGTGCAAGGGGTGGGCCAAACGGAAAAATCTTTAACTAATTGATATCAAATAGGTTTCGATGGTTTACAAAAACGGGAATCAGGGAAATGTGATAAGTATCGGAACGGAGGCTCTTAAAATGTCGCCATTTCCATAAAATCCGGATGAAAACCCGCGAACCCGCACGAAACTGAACAAAACCGCACGAAACGGCACGTTAGGGAACGGGACCGCTCCGAGAAACGCTTTCGGCCCCGGCGGGAAACCGGGTTTTTCCGGGATGGCAACCGGATGTCAGCAAAAAATGCGGGAAGCGGAACGCAAGGAGACGCGTGCGTGAAAAAACCTTGTAGCCATATTTCCTAAAGGCGGTTCATCCCTTCCATTCACGCTAATACTGGATACCCAGGTTAAACGTGACGACATTGTTCTCGTAATCGTTCACGGATACGTTGGAGTCTCTTTTTTCATAGACATAATTTACGCTGGCAAACCAAGGCATATTGGCA
>CAMYJL010000418.1 GCA_947258645.1 uncultured Nitrospinota bacterium | reverse complement strand
AGGTGGTCCACATTGAGGGAAAGCGTCTCGGGGTCGGCGTCCACGAAACGAATGCGGCCACCCGCATGGAGAACGGCCGCCGGCGTGGCGAAAAATGTATTCGTGGGAACGAGAACTTCCTTGCCCGCCACACCGAGTATCCTCAGAGGAATCTCGATCGCGCAGGTCCCGCTGTTGACTCCGACCGCGTATTTCGCCGAATGAAAACGCGCGAAATCTTCCAAAACCTTGTTAAGCCGCATACACTACGCACAGTGAACACCCAACCCATTCAACTTATCATCTGGAAAACACCGGAACCGAGCTGATCGAGCCGAGTTCACTCGCAATCCGATCAGCACCACGCCCGTCCACGAGAGCTCGGGCCGTACGCGAAACATCCGAGAAATAATCGATATCAAAATACAGCCGGGAAATTGCTTCCGCCACATCAACCGCCGTTATATCTTGCCACCACCCCAAAACCAAAGCGGCCCGGGAATTCTTCAGCCATTCGGCTACGTGCACCTGATTTTCGGCGCACACAACGACCACGGCCGGAAGTCCGAGACAACATCGTTCAAAAGCGCTGTCTCCCGCCGCACCGATGACCATATCATGCTCCCGCAATAGAGCAGCCATGTCCTCCACATTCACCTGAACAACGACGCGGTGGGGCGAACGGTCTGCGGCGGCCTCCACCGATTTCCGGTGGGTGCTGACTCCCCCTACCACCACCGTCACATCCAGGGGCTCTGAAACCTGCTCCAGACCCGCCAGCGCCTTGCATGTCTGGTTTTTCCAGTCGGCGCCGCCAAAGGAAACGACAACTCGACGAGGCGGGCCGGGCCGGGGATTCACCGGCCGATGCTTTGCAAAGCGGCCATCTAGCGGCGCATACCCGGGACCCAGCAAAAGTTTTGCGGACGGCACCGTTTCCCGATAGTGCTTTTCGGCATCCTTACGAGGGGCTGGCGAAACCACGAGGTCGCAATCCAAATCACGGTCAGCGAGATCGTCGATAACCCCGATGTACCGGCTCCACTCGCGGGCACGCGAGAGCCAGGGGGCGGCGACCTCGTGATGATCCACCCACAGAAGATCCGTCGGCTCGCCCGACGCCCAGTTCCCCTCCAGCATATCCAGAGCCACAACCTCCACGCCAAACCCGCGGGAGCGCACCCTCTCGGCCGGACAATCGGGAATATCCGCCATGAGAAAGCTCACGCGCGCGCCGCGGTCTCCGAAAGCCTCTGCCATCGAGAGCCCACGCATGACGTGACCGAGCCCGAACCGGCCTCCGCCATCGGCCCGAATAACAACCCGCGGGGATTCGGGCAGTTCCACCATCACTCGACTTTTCCCACGCGCTCGACGCTCTCAATTTGCTCCTGCGTCACCACCACATCGACTTTGATCTTCAGAGAAGTCGCGCCAAGCGGCACATCGATGGGCTTCACCGGTTCACCCAAGGCCAGATCTACATACAATTCCCCAAGATTCGCTCCGGAATACAGCAGGTTCATATCCTGCCCGGCCCAGCGGCCTCCATTGATGTCCACGACATGAGCCTCGCCATCCCGCAAAATAACCTCCACGTTATTGAAGCCGCGCTCAAGCCTCAAACCTTCAACCGCTGCAAGAGCGGCCTCTCGAACGGCAGGCTCATCCACAATTCTCGCCGCTATCGTGTTCGCCTTGTTCAATCGATCTTCCAGCTTGATTCGGGTAGCAGCGAAAACAAGCCGGCCCTCCATGTCATGCAGTGACGAGCAATTGTATTCTGCGCCCTCAATAAACTGCTGAACGACAAACGGTCCACGCTTCTGATGTTGGCGCGTATAGAAGGTGATCCCTTCTAAATCTTCGATGAGGTCCACGCCCCGCCCACCCCGGAGGTTTCTCGCTTTCAGGATGACGCGGCCGTACTTCTCCATCATTTGAGCAGCGGCGTCCACATCGCCCCCCTCAATCGTCTCCGGCTGAGGGACCAATCCCTTTAATTTTCGATAAGCCACCAGCTTGTCGAGACAATCGGCGAGGCCCTGGGGCTCCGGAAGAGCAATTCGGCATCCTAACTCCTCCAGTTGCGGCGCGAGCCGCGAAAGATGGGGCAAATCTTCATCCAGGTCCGAAATCAGCACATCCACCCGCAGCCTTTTGACCAGGCCCAGGATCGCCTCATGGTAACCGGGCGCATCATACCTGGGGACGATATACGCCCGGTCAATTTCGGGCAGGAACAAATTCCCTTTCATCGGATCGATGTCGGCCGCATGGAGCGTCACATTGTAACGCGATGACTCCTTCAGCCCACGGATAACCGAGATATCGCCCGGACTTCCGGCCGCAAGAAGCAAAACCGTAACCGGCTTACGACTCACCCTTTTATTTTCTCCGGGCGCCAGGGCAGACCTCTTGAGCAGTAAGAAGCAACCAGATTGCAAAGAGCGGGATTCGCGGCTGCAAATTCAATAAGTTCCCCCATGGGAATCAGGGGAGACTTTTTACGGAGGCTTTGATAAGCAGCGCGGCACAAAACAAGATCTTCGGGATAGTCCACACTGAAACGTATATCCGGCCTCTCACGCGGAGTATCCGGATCGAGAACTTCAACGCAAAAATTCGCCAGATTCTGCTTGATATAGCGGGAGGCGTGTTCCCGCTGATCCGGCGTTCCTTTCAGATGAGATTTCCGCAATGCTTCCATCCGATAGATTTCAAATCCCATTCCGTCCGGGACACCATCGAGCAAGGTCACGTCGTTTCCATGAGAGACATGCCGGCCCCAGGCGTCTTCGATGAACTCG
>CAMYJL010000417.1 GCA_947258645.1 uncultured Nitrospinota bacterium | reverse complement strand
AATCCTCGGCTTCTTTCAGGTTCCGGCAGGCAAGCGCGAGATGGCTGAGCCCCGTGATCTTCATGAAAAACTCCCCTCAAAAAGGTACGGATTCGACGCCGGAAAATCTGACCCCGGAAAAAATGGCGGGCCTCGACGATCCGCGGGGGGCGAACGAAATGATTTCTCGGTTCGAACGGGCAGGCTCTAGTCCTTCGTAATTCCCTCCAGAGAAAGCGGCGCGCCGTTCACCACCACCGTGCTCTCGAGGGAGACGGGCTGGACGATAAGCTGTTCGGCGTAGCAGCCCCCCTTGGCGCAACGGATGAGATGGGCCAGCTTCTCCCGAGGCTCGTCGGATTCAACCTCAAGGTGCGTTCGAAAGCCCTGGTGACGCACACCCACCGTGCCCTTCAGCACCGAGCCGTGGAGGAGGTAATCGCCCTCCACATGGCAACGTCCGCTTTTGATCGTCAGCTTCATCATGTGCGCGTACCGCGCCACCTGGGTCAGCAGTCAGAAGCCAATCGCCGTGGCCAGCATGGGCATGGGCGGCGGGTACTTGGCCGACCCGCCGATGCGCTCGGACTCATCGGAGTAAATCGTCCATCCGGCGGACCGGCCCACCTTGAGCATGGACTCACCCTCGATGGTCTCGGTGTCCGCCCGAAGCTCCATGAGCACTCCCCGCGTGGGAAGTTCGGGCTTGTCCGTGATCCGCTCTCCGGGCGCCGTCGGCGCTTCGTTCCATTTCAGGGGTTGCTCCATGATGACGCCTCCTGTTCGCATATTCTGGAAGATCAGAAGTATTTATCATGCCAGCAAAGCGTGGGCCTGAGAAACGAGTGGGCGGAGAAGACTGGTTCGTCCCGACAAGGGGGTTCGAGACCAGGAATAATCTCGGGCAGGCCGGTTTTCCGCTCAAAACGGAAACCGACATCGCAAAAAACAATTAGCTGTCTCCTGACCTCTATTCCTCCCCCCTATCCTCGAAAAGGAGCCACGTCCACGGCCCGGCCGCTCTTCACGCTCTCGATTGCGGCCTCTAGGACGGCGGCGATCTCGAGCCCTTCCGCGCCCCCCGCGTCGGGGCGCCCGCCCTCCCGAACACAGCGGGCAAAATGCGTCAGCTCCTCGGCGATCCCATCCCCCAGCTCGTTCGGAAGCTCCCGCCGGAGCGGCTCGTCCTTCCCCTGAAAAAACAGCCGGGCGCCGTCTTCCTCGCTCCAGGCGGCGGCTTCGGTGCCGAAGACGGCCACGTCCGCGTGTATCGGGACGACGGACGAGGTACCCACGTAGCCGAGCGGTCCGCTCTCGAACTCGAGGACGATATTCGTCACATCGTCCAGGCCCGACTTCCCGAAGAGCGGCTTGCTGAACGCCGCGAGGCGTTTCACGGGGCCCGCGAAGGCGTGGAGCAGGTCCACCATGTGGATGCCCATCCCCGTCATCCCGCCCAGCGGCGACTCCGCCGGATCGCCCCGCCAGCCCTTGCGGGGGGTCTGCATCGAGGGCCGCGAGTAGTTCGCCTCCATCTGGTGGATCATCCCGAGCTCGCCCGCCGCGATCATCTCGCGGACCCGCCGGTTCGCCCCGAACCACCTGCGCTTGTGCCCCACCTGGAGAACGCGCCCCGCCCCCTCCGCCGCCTCGATGCAGCGCCGCGCGTCCGCGGCGGTCAGCGTGAAGGGCTTTTCGATGAAGATGTGCTTTCCGGCCGAGGCCGCCGCGCAGACGATCGCCGCGTGGGTCGAGTGCGGCGTCGCGATGAGGACCGCCTCAACTTCCGTGTCCCCTAAAATCTCATCCAGCGTGGACGCCGGGCGGCTTCCCGTTTTATCCGCAAAGGCGGCGCGGGCGGCCTCCGAGGCGTCGAAGCAGCGGACGATCTCGAGCGCCCCGCTCCTCCCGGCCCCCTCGGCCAGCACGCCTCCCCAGCCGCCCAGGCCCACCGACGCGGCGCGCAGTTTATCCGAGGTCATGGGTTCTCCTTGGGGTTGGACGATCAGCTAATCACGGGATAGGGCTTCGGGCAGAGCCCCAGATAGGCGGCGCTTTTCCCCGAAGTGCCTCCGGTGACCACGACATCGATCCGCTCCGGCTGCTCAAACAGCGGAATCATCGCATTGGAGTCCGCCGTGGTGATCCACTTCCGATCCTGCCCCCAAGCCAGCGATTTCGATCGCCTGTATTTCTCGGCAGAGATGCAGCAATGGAGGTGAAGATATTCGCGGATGTCGTTTTTCGTCCACCCGTCCCGGTGGAAAATCTCCGCGTGGGCCGGGGACAATAGAATCACCGGGTAGTACGGGATGAAGATGGTCTGGCCGATGCCGATGACCCGGAGAGAGATCGTGTTGATCAGGGATTCGGCGGATTCGCTCTCCAGGTCGGCGATTTCGATCAGCGAGTGGCCGTAGAAGCAGGCCACCGTGCTCTCCTCCGCCCGGAACCCCTTCTCGACATGATAGGGCTCCCACGGGTTCATCTTCTCGTTTTCAGCGATGACCATGCCGAACTTGGCAGGAGACCCGATGGTGTCCTGATCCAGCACGCCGGGATACGCGCCCCCGACGTTCATCAGCGCGAGGCGCACCGCCCGCCCGATGGCGACGTTCGGGAAGGAGAGCTTCCCCGGCCCCGCATTCCCGAGGGCGCACGAGCCGCCGTTGATGTCCACCTCCCCGGCAATCGGCCCGTTGACGACAAAGAGCGGGGCATGCGCGCCCGTTGAGACCGTGCACATCCGCAAATTGATCTCCGGGTGGTGCATGCGCGTTGACGGCGATGTCCTTGATCGTCGCCCGGGCCATCCCGGGGACGAACTGCTCGACCACGACGTCGTCCGGCGGCCGCCGGGTCCCCTGCAGCATCCCCTCGACTGCTTCCTCCGTGGGCGGGACCAGTGGAAACCCGTCGCTCCAACCCCATTCGAGGAACCGATCATTCATCTCCGCCAGGCTTTCGAGCAGATCGCCGCCTGAAAATTCAAGGACGGCGTCGTCCGGTCCCCGCGCCGGGATTCGCTTGACCACTTCCCCCTTCGGCACGGGTAAGGGCTTCGTCAGCCCCCCGGCGACCTCCTCGATAAACCGGTCCACCGCCTCTCGCGTCTGCTCGGCGGTCACGGTGGTGAACACGTCCGGCGTCACCGCCAGGGCCGGATTCTGCAGCCCGTAGGCCTCGCCGCTCGCGTTGGCGTCCTCCAGGAAATACTCCTGCACGATGGAGACAACCGGGATGCCCAGCTCCTCGATTCCGACGTGATTACGGACCAACCACGATGTGCACGAGCCTCAGTCGCCGGTGGCGGCGACCACCCCTTCGATTCCACGTTGACGCACGTTCTCGAACCATTCCTCCGTCGCCTCGTTCACCGGGCCCGTCTCGAGCCACTCGAATGTCATCCCCTCGTATCGCTCCTCGAGATGCTCCCGCACCCGGTTCAGGGCCACGTCGCCGTTCTTCTTGTAATTCCAGTAGAGGCCGATCTTGCGGTTCGAGAGATCGGCCAGCCGTCCCGCCGGGGGGACGGGCCGGAACTTGCGGGAGACGACCGGATTGAGCACCCGGAGAGCGGTCTTCACTTTCGCGTCCGAAACGGCGGCGTCGGAATTCATGTATCCACTCCTTCTCGTTCGAAAGCGCATCATCGCGCGGGGTTTTTCAATCGAATGGGGATATCTCCCATTATCGCGCGTTTCCTGTGCCGTTGTCTCCTTCTGCTTTTTATATCCAAAGATAAGGGGCATTTGGCCTCTCCGGAAGCCCCTCCCGCCACCGATGTCATGCGCTGTTTTTCGGAAGAACATGGAATCTGCTTGGAGTTTGGGGAGCAAGTGAATTTTGGGAAGGAGGAGAACAGACTAGCATCCCGCGTGGTGAAGGGGCTACACAACGGTCCTTGGGGGATCCTTGCCAAGGGGGGTGCTTAAAGGTTCGTCGTACCAAGTGGTGAAGCCGCCGGAGTGGATGTGTCCGTCGGCGCGGTGGAGGTGTGCAGGCGGGGAAAAATCAGGAGAAGATAATGCGGCGCCCCCGCCCGAAGATTTCCCCAATCAACTGTTCCTCTTCGATTTGGGAAATCACCTGAAGGGTGCCGGACAAGGCGAAGTCCTCCCCCACAAAAACG
>CAMYJL010000416.1 GCA_947258645.1 uncultured Nitrospinota bacterium | reverse complement strand
TTCCTGGCCGGAAGTGATTTGGGTCAGTGCCCGCTGAAGACTTTTCTGTCCCGCGAGCCCGGTTTCGAGTGACTTTACGAGCTGGGCATTTTCGATGGCAATCGAGCCCAGGGCTCCGAACGTTTCGGCAAGCTCGCGATCCCGTGGCGCGTACTCCTTGGGGGTCAAGTGGTAGAGAACAAGCGCGCCGAATGATTTCTCCGCGACAACGAGAGGAATGACGCAAACCGCCCGGAGGCCCATTCGGCGCACGTGTTCCGGGTCAAAGACCTTTGATTCGTTCTCAATGTCGGAGAATATCCCGACCTTTTTTTTCTCGATCGCATCGTGGATGAAGGACCTCTTCTTGGACGCTTCAAGGGTGTTGATGAACTCCGGGGGGACATTGTGCGATGCCAGAATTTTTCGGAGAGGCTCCTGGTCTTCCTGGATCCTGACGACCAGCGCCCGGTCCGCTCCGAGGACCCGGCAGGCTTCCTCGCACACGTGGAGAAGGACCTTCGAAACATCTTTCTCTTCCAGGATTTTCCTGGTGGTGGCCGTGAATATGGAGAATACGGCGCTGCCGTCAGCGGAAGTGAGCCCATCGCCGGGAAGAGGCGTATCGGCCTTGCGGTTTGCCGGGTTCATCGAATGCTCCCACTTTTTACAATTTTCAGTATTTCCGCAATTGAAACAAATGTCATTATACGTATTAAAATACTTTGTACGTATATTATTATATATATATTGGACAATGAATGCGAGATTTTATTTCAGGAGCAAACAGCCGGAGAGAAAGGGATTCCTCGCCAGATCGATACGATTTTCAGTAAAAAGAGTGCCGAAAACACGAACCGGCTTCACGATCAAGCCGGGAGAGGCCTGCAGGCCCCTCCCGGCTCAGGATGTTCGAATGACTGGGGTGGCTGCCGAAAAAGGCGAACACCGAGATGATCTATTCGGCCTTGTAGGTGCCGAAAGCGGTTCCCTCAATTGCAAACGGATTCATCAGGACGAACTTGCATTGATCTCCCACTTCAGGGCACACCGCGGGATCGGTCACCGCCGGATTTCGGAAATAGGTCAGGCGGGCGATTTGCCCCAGTACGAAATGGGCGCCGGAGTCCGGCGCGGGTACGTTCTGTCGTGCCGCATATCCAAATATGTTCTCCGTCCCATCCCTCTGAACCAGCGTGATGCCGGGAAGAAGGGGGCTGGTCGGGTCGAGAAAAATCGTACCGAAGTTAAACCTGACAAAAGGTACCTCGGCGGAGCCCGCGATGGCCGCAATGGTAAGGGACAGACCGTTCGGATTGGTCGGGTTTCCTTCGGAATCCAGGAAAAGGGCTCTGATCTGAGGCACCAGGGGCGCGCCGAGATTCAAGCCCTCAAAGCCGGATGGCAGGCCCAATATGGATATGACCGCGTTCATCGTCAGCGGCATGTAGGTGCAGGTCAAATCGCTTAAAAGTTTTCTCGGCCCGGTTATGGCGTAGCCGCCGCCGATGACGTCGGAGCAACCTTTCTTGATTTGCTTCGCCGACGCCACGGCAAGCTGCTCGGGTGTCGGGTTCTCGCATTTCAGGTCATCCGGCCTCGCCAGCGCCGCGAACTGATCGTTCACGGAAATGCCGGGCGACTGGATGAATTTGGCGTGAACATTCACGCCGTAATGGGTCGAGATCTTCTGGGTGATCAATTCCCACATCGCGAGGGAGAGGCCCGCCCGCGATCCCTTGTCGATAAACGAGAAGGGAACGGCCTGAGGGACCCAGAGGACGCGAATCTTCCCTTTCTTGAGGGCCTTATCGAGCAGGGAGCCCGGGGTGACCGTGGGGTAGGGATGATCCGCGATGATGCAGGCGTCGGCCGCGAGGGGCGGCGGGTTCTGGATGGGAGGAACGCCCTGGGGCAGAAACAGATCGGGAACATTGCCCTGATCGTCTACGAGAAAGACATCCTTGAGGACATTCAGATATCCCTGTTCCGGGTTGGAGTCCACGGCAACTTCGACTCCGTTGATCACGCCGCTCTGGACATCTTGTATTTCCGAAAGGGCCGCCGAAATGGCCTGGCACAATTCTCCATTACAGGTGATGGGGGGGGTTGGTGCCGCATGCGCATTCCCCGCCAGGATGAAACTGAAAGCGTATGCGATCAGAGAACCCCCAAATGTTTTCAGAATGTTTTTTCTCATCCCATTCTTCTCCTTTGTTGAACTGGGCCTATTGCACTGGGAGCGTACGACTCCTCGATGGACAGTTGAATTTCGCGGATGGATTTTTTTCGGGACTCCCAACTCGGCACTATGTCGGAATAGCGATGTGTTCGCAAGTTTGCCTTGTTTCTGACGAATTGATTTATTCGATTTCGGTGCCGGTATTTTTGAAATGGAACTCACCTTGCCCTTCAATGCGGTGTCAGGGGCTGAATATATAGTGACAATGATCACTTGAGGTGTAGCGAAAACAATCACATTGAAGAGGCCCCAAAGGGGCGTGAATTTTGCCCAGAGAAAGAGTCCATTTTCGGACACAATGTTTCCGCCGGCTGCGGCCGCACCATGAAGCGCATCCGCAACATGGTCTGTCGTTCGTATGGCCGAGCGCGCGGGGATCCAGCTTGCCGGACATGGTCGATGTCCTCAGCGTCGCCCACGCTCGGAGCTACGCCAGCGAAGCGCGCTTTTCCAAGCACATTCGCCCCAGGAAGTGGGGCGCCAAATTGCGCCTCTGCAACCTCCATGAGGATCTCGGCATGGCCGTCGCCCTCGGCGCCATGGTCAACCACGGCGAGGCCACCCTGGG
>CAMYJL010000415.1 GCA_947258645.1 uncultured Nitrospinota bacterium | reverse complement strand
GATGGACTTGAACTCAGTCGTGAGAATTTGAACTTCATCGTAGCCTTCGTCGCAATAGGCCTTCATCAAAATATCCGCTATCGTCTGGGCCAGGGGGAAGTCAATCTTCCCGTACACCTCAAGGAATTCTTCCTTGAACGAATAGCCGCGCACGGCGAGAAAGGCCCGCGCTTTTCGCCCGACGACAACGATATCGGTCTCTTTTCCTTTTTCTTCGCGCTTTTGGAGATATTGAAGCGCCATCCGGTTGATGCTGGTGTTGTAGCTGCCGCACAAGCCCTTGTCAGAAGAGATGACAAGCAAGAGAACCTTCTCGCTCTTCATTGAGTCGCGAAGAAGCGGATGCGGCTCGCCCTCAACGCGCATGGCGAGGGAGTTGACGAGTTCTTCCATCTTCTCGCTGTAAGGCCGCGCGTTTTCAATCCGCTCCTGGGCGCGGCGCACCTTGGAAGCGGCCACCAGCTTCATCGCGCGGGTGATCTGCTGCGTATTTTTTACGCTTCGGATCCGGTTTTTATAATCTCTGGTTGAAGCCATGTTTTCCTGTCCGTCTGCCGATTACGAGGCAACTCCCGCCGAAACTTCTGTTTTCGCCAGCGTTTTCTTGAACTCTTCGACCGCTGCGGTAAGTTTCTCGGTGATGTCGGCGGTAAGTTCTTTTTTCTCGACGAGCTCGTTCACAAGCTGAGCGTGGCTTGACTCCATGAAGGTGAGAAAGTCCGCCTCGGTTTTTTGTATTTCGCTGAGCTCGACGCCATCCAGCCCGCCGCTCGTTCCAAGAAAGATCGCCATGACCTGTCTGTGCACGGGCACGGGCTGATACTGGGGCTGCTTGAGCAACTCGGTCAGCCGCGAACCTCGCTTGAGCTGAGCCCGGGTGGCCGCGTCGAGCTCAGAACCGAACTGCGCAAATGCGGCCATCTCACGGTACTGGGCGAGATCGAGACGCAGGGTTCCGGCCACTTTTTTCATCGCGCGGTTCTGGGCGGCGCCGCCCACCCGGGAAACCGACAGCCCCACGTTCACCGCGGGCCGAATGCCGGAATAGAAAAGACCGGCTTCCAGATAAATCTGACCGTCCGTGATCGAGATCACGGTCGTCGGGATATAAGCCGACACGTCGCCCGCCTGGGTTTCGATGATGGGAAGCGCGGTCAGCGAACCGCCACCCAGGTCATCGTTCACCTTGGCGGCGCGCTCAAGCAGCCGCGAGTGAAGATAGAACACGTCGCCCGGATAAGCTTCGCGGCCCGGCGGGCGGCGGAGCATGAGCGAAAGCTGGCGGTAGGCCACGGCCTGTTTGGAAAGATCATCGTAAATGATCAGCGCATGCATTCCGTTGTCGCGGAAATATTCACCCATCGCGCAACCCGCAAACGGAGCGACATACTGAAGCGGCGCGGGGTCGGACGCCGTGGCGGCGACAACCGTCGTGTAGTCCATCGCGCCGTTTTCCTCGAGCGCGGCGACCACCTGCGCTACCGTGGAGCGTTTCTGCCCGATGCAGACGTAAATGCAGTAAACGTCGGTATCTTTCTGATTGATGATGGTATCGATGGCGATGGCCGTCTTGCCGGTCTGACGATCGCCGATGATGAGCTCGCGCTGGCCGCGGCCGATTGGGATCATGCCGTCGATGGCCTTGATGCCCGTCTGGAGCGGCTCGGTCACCGATTTCCGTTCGATCACGCCCGGAGCGACAACATCAATATTGCGCGTCTCATCGGTGCTGATCGGTCCCTTGCCGTCGATCGGCTGGCCGAGGGAATTGACGACGCGCCCGGCCATGGCCTTTCCGACCGGAACCTGAACGATGCGGCCCGTCCGGCGGACTTCATCGCCTTCCTTGACGTGCCGGTCATCTCCAAGGAGCACGGAGCCGACGTTATCCGTCTCCAGGTTGAGCGCCATCCCCATGAGGTCGCCGGGAAATTGGAGCAACTCACCGGCCATGCATTTTTCCAGGCCGTAGATGCGAGCAATACCGTCGCCCACCGAAATAACGCTTCCCGTTTCGGCCAACTCTACCGAAGCGTCGAAACCTTCGATCTGTTTCTGAATAATCTGACTGATTTCTTCGGCACGAATCTGCATTTCGTCCCCTCGGTTAATTCGTTATCATGCTGTCACGCAGGTTTTTCAGCTGATTTTTAATGCTCCCGTCCATCACGATACCTCCCATCCGGCACACAAGGCCACCGATGAGCGATTCATCTTTTTCCACTTCGAGCAAAACTTCTTTTCCCGTCACTTCGGAGAGCTTGGCGCGAAGCTCCTCCTGGGCCGCAGGGGCCAGATCAAAAGCCGTCCGCACCTGGGCACGGACGCGGCCCTTCACGTCATCCGCCAGCACCTGATACTGCTGGGCGATGCCGGGCAAGTCGGTGATTCGGTCTTTTTCGGCGACGAGCCGGCCGAATTTGATTCCAGAATACTTTCGAGGATTTTAGTCCGTGCCGAACGGGGAAAACGCGGATTCATGAGAACCCGCCGAAGCTCGGGATGATCCAGCCCTTCGGCGAGCGAGGAAAGCTCTTCGCCCACTTCGTCGAGAACGTTTTGCCTCCCCGCGATTTCCACCAGCGCCCTCGCATAGCGGCGGGCGGCTTCTCCGCCGATCATCGAGCGCCTCCGCTGCGGCTTTCGAGGTTGGACAGGTAATCGGATACAAATCGATCCTGGTCTTCCGGTCCGATATTTTTCTTCAGCATATCTTCGGCCAGACCGAGAGCAAGCTCGGCGGCGCGGTCCCGAAGCCCGGCCTGTGCCTTGGCGGTCTCCAGCTCAATGGTGTTTCGGGTCTGCTCAAGGAGGCGTTTCGCCTGCACTTCCTGATCGGATTGCATCCGGGAACGCATTTCCTGGCGCTCTTTTCCGCCCGTCTCGCGCACCCGGCTCAGCTCGGCTTCCAGGTCGGCGACTTTCGAGCGTTGCTCTTCCAGCTGCCGCTCGGCTTCCCTTCGGGCTTGCTCAGCGTCAGCCAGCGATTTTCGGATACCTTCGCTCCGATCCTGAAAGAAATTGCGAAGGGGCTTGGCCGCCACTTTATAGAGAATCGCGACCACGATCAGGGTGTTGACAAACTTGAAGATTTCTTCGGTCAGATTGAAAGCCTTGTGATGAACTTCTTCCGCTTCGGCGGCCAGAGCCACGTCCGGAAGAAAGACGGCAAGCGCCGCCGCACCCACAACAACGAGGCAGAGGAGGCAGAAAAATTTCATTTGCCTGTCCATCATCGAAAACCCCTCAGGCAATCTGCCTTCCGGCAAGCCGGTTGGCGATTTGGGAGGCAAACTCGCCCGCCCTGGACTCGAGTTGGGAGGCCGCCTGCTCGGCCTGGGATGAAATCGAAGCGCGGGCTTCTTCCACCTCGCGGGTCGTCTTCTGGCGAATCTCGTCAATCATATGGCGGCCCGCCTCAAGCATTTCCTGCTGGAGCGCGAGAAGCGCCTCGGTGTTCTCCCGCTGAATTTCAGCCAGCGAGTCCTCATACTGGCTCACATACCCTTGCGCTTCACCTCGATCCCGCTCGGCTGAAGTGAGATCGTCTTCAATTTTTCCGTTTCGCTTATCCAAATGCCGCCAGAGGGGCTTGTACAGAATTTTGTTCAGGATGATGAGGAGAACCAGGAAATTTACCCACTGAATCACGATGATGACCGGATTCAGAATCAGTGCGCCGGATCCGAAATTAAAACTGTGAACCCATGCCCCGAACGCATCCTTGGGAACCGCAGCCCAAGCGATCTCGGGCGCCCACAGCACACCCAGAAGGCTCGCCATTCCGAGTGCCGAAACCGAAGCTATCCAATGATTTTTTGGGGGGGCTGTCATTCGAACCCTTGAATCCTTCCAACATCGGGGCGCAAAGAACCTCAAGCATTCCCCAACGCATACACAAACGGCCGCTGAAAAAGTGTAGGGGCTTGATATCCGAGGAATTAACCTCTTGCCCAGACTTGCCCAAGATGCGGCCCCAAGCTCGATTTATCAAAAAAAACGCTTAAAGCTACCCGCCCGCCGAGGCGAAGTCAAGCCCGAATCCGGGTGCGAAATTCTGGAAATTTCCCCGATTTCGGACGCGACATCGGCCTTCGCGTCCTCCGGCCGGCTCCGGGACGGAACATGGAAGGAAATGATAAGATTCCCGGGTATCCCACTCAGCCAAAGACAGGACAGATTATCCCGGGAGAGTGCCATTCCCCGCCGAATCCTTAATTTTCAGAGAACTTATCCCATTGGGGGCAAACGATGAGATTCATCACATTTGAGGTCCCAACCCCCGCCGGAAGCGTCCGGCGGCTCGGAGCGCTTTGGAGCGACGGCGGAACAGACCGCGCGGCCGACCTGAACCACGCCTACGCGGCCCGGCTGCAAGCCGAAGGAAACGAGCCGCGCTTTCGGGAATACGCCGATTTCAGGATTCCGGAGGACATCTGCGAATTCATGGCCGGCGGAGGTCCCTCCCTCGACGCCGCCCGGGATGCCATTGATTACATTTCCATTAACGGATCCGGATCGGAAGGCGCAGCCGGAGAACGGCTGGTCTATGACCTCTCCGAGATCCGCCTCCTCGCGCCCGTCCCGCGTCCGGTGGGCTTTCGGGACTGCCTCACCTTCGAGGGGCACAAGCAGGCCGGGGCGCGCCGGAGGAATACCACCGTGGACCCGCTCTGGTACGAGATGCCTTCGGCCTACAAGGGAAACCGGCTTACGATCATCGGCCCCGACGAGGATTTGCACTGGCCCCACTACACCGAAAAGCTCGACTACGAACTCGAAATCGCCATCCTCATCGGGAAAAAGGGGAAAAACCTCACCGAGTCCGAAGGGATGGACCACATTTTCGGCTTCACTGTGATGAACGACTTCAGCGCGCGCGATATCCAGATGAAAGAGATGTCGCTCTGGCTCGGTCCGCACAAGGGAAAGGACTTCGGAACCGCCATCGGGCCCTGCGTCGTGACCCGGGACGAGTTCGACCACACGGACGCCGTGATGACCGCCCGCGTCAACGGGGAGGAATGGAGCCGGGGAAACGCTGGCGACATGCACTTTTCATGGGGCCGGGTGCTCGAGCACCTCTCGATGGAGGAAGAGCTTCTGCCCGGCGAGATGATCGGCTCCGGAACGGTGGGCACCGGCTGCGGCGCCGACCTCGACAAATGGCTCCGGCCCGGCGATGTCATCGAGCTCGGGATCGAGGGGATCGGCGTGTTGAAAAACCGGATC
>CAMYJL010000414.1 GCA_947258645.1 uncultured Nitrospinota bacterium | reverse complement strand
GACATCGCCTTCCCTGACCTCCAGATGATCATGCGGGACCAGCAGATCCCGCCCGCGGTGAATCGAAATAATCAGCACGTCTTCCGGCAACTCCAGAGCTTGAAGGGTCGTCTCGGCCAGGCCGACGTGGCGGATCTCGAGATCGACAATATCCTGATCGGCCTCCATTCCCAACAGCAGGGAAACCGCGGACGGAGAGCGCACATAATGATCGAGAAGGCTGATCATGGCGGTAGAGGGAACCACGACGGACGCCCCGAACGGCTTGAAACGATCATACTGGGACCGATCGTTCAGCTGGACAATCAAGTGGACTTCGGGGAAATTCTCACGCGCGATCTCGCAAATCCGGTAGTTCTCCTCGTCGGAGAGCATGGCCACGATGGCGCCCGCCCCGCCGCCTCCTAGAAATTGCAATTCGCTCGAGGACAGCTCGGAAATCTGGTGGATTTCCACTCCGGAATTCACCGGTCTTTCCTGAGCGGGAGGCGACAGGCTGGCCACCTTCACCTGCCAGTGATGAAAATGCAGTTGGCGGGCCAGCGCGAACGCGCGCCCGTCGGAGCCGAAAATGATAGCGTTGTGCAGAATGCCGAGTTCGGTTTTTTCCGGAAGCGGCTGGGCTTCGCCCACCAGATTGATCGCCATCTTGAAAAACGAAGGACCGACAATCTGGTTGATCACAATGACGGATATCATCATCGTGGCAAAAGCAGCGCCCCACCCCGGAAACTCCACGGCGACCTCGGTCGTCAGACCAATTCCGACGCCCGCCTGGGTGATAAAGGCCATCCAGCTGATGCGGTTATGGGCCGGCGGATTTTTCGCCAGCGTGCCCCCGGTATAGGAACCGACGAATATGGCGCCGATTCTCACGACAAACAGCGCCAGCGTGATCGGCCAGATGTCCAGCAAAATATTCATCCGCAGGGAAGCGCCTATCAGCGTAAAGAAGATCAGGTAAACCGCAGGCGCGACATGATGGAGGATTCTCTGGAATTCCTCGCGGCAGTTGCTGTAGTTCGCCACCTGGAACCCGCCGATCATGCAGATCAGGAGCGGCTCCAGGAAGGCTTCAAAGGAATAATTCCGGGCCGTGAAATGACGGATAAAATCGGACGAAAAGAAAACGCCGTAGCCGATCAACAGCACGCATGCGGTCTTGCCCCGGATATCCCACTTGCGGGACACGACAAACTCCAGGAGCTTTCCCACTCCGAGCCCGAGGGCAATCGCGGCGGTCATCTCGACCGCCAGGAGCAACACGAAACCGAGGTTGAAACGGGCGCTGGTTAAAAGGGCATCCGCGATGGAGGAGTTCAGCGCGAATATGACGATGACGACGCCATCCATGATGACGGTCACGCCCAGCGCCGTCTGCGTGAACGGGCCTTTCGCGCGGAGCTCCTTGATGATGGCGATGGCGGACGACGGAGAGCGCGCCACCAAAATCGACCCGGCCAGCAACGAGACGGCGACCTTGCCGGTCACCGGCATCTCCTCGATGAAAGGAACAAAATCGGCCAGCAGGAAAACGCTCAGGCTGCCCAGGGTGAAGGTGCTGACGACAAGCCCGATGGTTGTCCACTTGATGCCTTTCAGAAGGTCTCTCAGCTCATGGAGATAGAGTTCCCCTCCGGCGGAGAAAGCGATAAAGCCCAGCCCGATCTGATCGACATAACGAAGGGATGTCACCGCTTCCATCGAAATGAAGTTCAGGCCAGCCGGACCCGAAACGATCCCCGCGAAAAGAAAGCCGGTGATCAGCGGCAATCTGACCTTGATGAAAAATTGCCCGAATTGCTTTGACGCGAGGGATACGAGGATCAGGGAGGCGAGAAAAATAACGGGGCTTTGATAAATCGCCATCTGGTTCATCCCCGGCATTTCCTCGCTCAGCGTCTGACGTCATGAATCAAGGCTTCTTTGAATGATGGATACCATGAATTTTGCAAAATACGACTCATTTTGTCCAGGTTGCATTTCGCCTCGTTGACCCGCCCCTTCCCGCAAGCGAAAATCGGCCCCGCCGAACCTCATGCGAATTCATCACCGGAAGGAGCATCTCATGGCGCACCCCCTCTTCGATCTCACGGGCAAAAAAGCCCTCGTCACCGGCGCGGGCCGGGGCATCGGCCGCACCCTCGCCACCGGACTCGCCGAGGCGGGCGCCGACCTCGCCCTCGCCGACATCGATCTCTCTCAAGCCGGGGAGGGAAAGCGCGATATCGAGGCCTTCGGGCGAAAGTGCGTCCTCGTCGAGGCGGACGTCACCCGGCAGGACTCGGTCGACAAGATGATCGCGGAGGCCGTCTCCGGCCTCGGCGGGCTGGACATCCTCGTCAACAACGCCGGGACCAACGTCCGCAAGACGACCGACGAGCTCACCGAGGCGGACTGGGATCGCGTCCTCGACCTCAACCTCAAGAGCTGCTTCTTCATCACCCGCCGCGCCGGGGCCGAGATGAAAAAGGCGGGCGGCGGCAAGGTCGTCAACATCGCCTCGCTCATGGGCTGGTCCGTCTTCAAAAACCCCCGCGGCCAGACCTACGGCCCCTACGCCTCGAGCAAGAGCGGCGTCATCGGCCTCACGCGCTCGTTCGCCATCGAGTGGGCGAAGGAGAACATCCAGGTCAACTGCATCTGCCCCACCTACATCGAGACCCCGCTCACCGCGCCTCTGAAAGAGGATAAAGCCGTCTACGACGCCATCTGCGCCCGCACCCCCATGGGCCGCTTCGGGCGGATGGAGGAGCTCGTCGGGCCCTGCATCTTCCTTGCATCGGACGCCAGCAGCCTCGTCACCGGAACCTCG
>CAMYJL010000413.1 GCA_947258645.1 uncultured Nitrospinota bacterium | reverse complement strand
TCACGCCGTAGAGCTTGACCTCGCCAGTCGGCGATGCTTGGTACTGAGCCGGATCCGCATAACTTGTGATGCCAGAATAGACTGCGGCTCCTTTGGCGGTTTCCGGATACGGAACGCCCACCGGGTGGGTTCCCGTGATATCGTCCGTTGTCGCCCCGGTGAGATCATAATCGCCAGTGACGAAGTTGGTCGCACCTGTTGAGCCTAGCGTATCGCTCACGGCCACGGTTCCGTCGTGGCAGCTCAGGCAGTATTTGGAGGGGCCGGTCTGCGATGCGGCATACAGGTCATCCGGAAGATCCGTCCCCGCCACCGTGGTCTCTAAATCCTTAAAACCTGTCCCGGTGCCCAGGGTGTGGTTCCACACGAGCTCGCCCAGCGTGTGGTGCGCCGAGTGGCATGTGGAGCAAAGCTGGTGATCTGCCGTCAGTGTTTTGAAATCCCCCGATGGGATACGCTCAAATACACCCGGACTTGTTTCTACCAGCGGTGCCCTGAAATCGTGAATTGAATTGGCGATCCCGGGTGCGGCAAAGGCCGGTGTCGTCACCAACGCCCATACCGCGATCAGGGCCAGAGCCAACATGGAAATTTTTAACCACCTACACATTTTTGTTCCTCCTCCCTATTGATTCGATTGCGTGGTGCTTTGGTGCTTTTTCTTCAATGTTGATGCATTCACTGCTTTTTCCGTGCTCTTTTTCTTTGCGGCACCTCCTTTCTTTTCTTTCTTCGGAAGGGGCAGGAAGCTGTCTGCCGCCGTCGTGTTGATCAACTGATAGATGGACACGCGTCCGTTAAAGGAATCGGCCACGAAGATCCGATTCTTTTCGTCGATGGAGATGGCCGTGGGGTTGTTTAGAAGCCCGGGATACCCGCCGCGGCCTCCGAAAAAGAGAAGGATCTGGCCTTTCTCGTTGAAGATCTGCACGTTGCTCCAGGTGGAATCCACGACATACACGTTCCCGAACGTGTCGAGGGCCACCCCCTTTGGCCGGTCGAAGGCGCCGAACCCGTCCCCCTTCACCCCAAACTTCTTGAGATATTTCCCGTCCGGGTCAAACGCCTGAATCCGCGCGTTGAGGGTGTCGGTGACATAGATGTTCCCGTCGTTATCCACCGTCACATAAGTGGGGAAATGGAGCTTCCCCGGCGCATGTCCCCAGCCGCCGAACTTGCTCAGGTATTTCCCTTCCATATCGAAGACGTGAACAACATGGTTTGTTGAAGTGCGGCTGGAGGTATCTGCCACGTAGATTCTATTTCGCTTGAGGTCGATGGCGATTCCCCCCGGGCGCTCCAGCTTCTCGTTGGTGATTTCCTTGATGAACCGGCCGCTCTGGTCAAACATGCGAATGACTTTCAGGGCGGCGTCTGCGACGTACACATTGTTCTTGCCGTCGACGGCCACCCCGAAGGGCTTCTTGAATGGATATAGCTTCGAGTCGAGAACGCCGACTTCCCGCTTGTCGAAGTCGAAAACGAGGACAGCTTTGAGCGTAAAGTCCGAGACGTAGAGGCGCTTCCCGTCCCGGGAGGGAGCCAATGCCATCGGTTGTCTGAGCGTTAATCTTCTCTTTTTTTCGCCCAACAGGGCGTCCATGGCGGCCTCGCCTCCTCCCTTGCCGAAGTCGTCCTGGTTTCGGAAAGTTCGCACGAACTTGATGCGCGACTTCTGGGGCGGGGGAGGCCAGTAAATTTCGACGGTCTTATTGGCGGCGCAGCCGGCGAAAAACAGAACGGCGAGGCTTGCGGCAAAGACAATTCGCCACTGCCGGATCATTCCGCGTGTTTTTTCCCGCGGAAGGGAAGGTATTTCGCTCACCCTTCTCCTCAAGGCATCCGGATTATTCGTTTTCCGTGACCAAACCATCATGACGTTCATCTTTTCCTACTTTCCACTTCCCAGAATCCGGGAGTCTTCGTTTTCCCTTACCCGGAACGTCATTGGGTCTAAAATACTATTCAGCAGTTCCTTCGTTCCGTTTACCGCCAGGCGGCGGGCGGCATAGAGCGTGGTCGATCCGTCCTCCAGACACACCCTAGCCACACGATCCAGGGATTGATTCTGGAGAAGCTGGAAGAGAAGACCCGAGGAATCGTTCCCATTTTTCCCTGATTCGAGGAGGACCAAATTAGGATTCAGTGTCGCGATCATCGAAGAAGGATCTTTGTCATTCTCCGCCATCCCCACGACTTCCCCACCCCCCTCATCCTTCAGGAGTTGCTCCATCCCACGAGCAAATAGGTTATTTTCGTAGAGGATGAATATCTTCCACATATCCAAATCGTCCCCGATCAATAGTTTCGATAATTCCATTACTTCCCGAATTCGAGTTACCTCCACTATTTTAGTTAAGTGAATCTTTTCAACTAAATGAGCTCCGAAAGAGGACGACTTTCCAAAAATAAAGGGCTATCCGGGGATAGCCCTTTTGGGTAGGGAAATGGCTTGTATTGGAAAAAATGAACTGCTCAGCTATTGGAAAAAAAGAGCCGCTCACCCCCCTCCAGGGCTTCTTTAAAAAAGATACGTTCGTCTCAAATTTACCGATAGAACCCGTTGGGGCTATTTTAATAAAAAAAATAGAACTATCCTTTTTTGGTCTTTCGGGTAGACCAAAAGGGCTATCCGCCAATAGCCCCTTAGGGGGGGATTTCCCAGGAATGATGATGAACAGGGGATCTGAAACCGGCTCCGGCCGTGGGGGGGGCGTGGAAAAGGGTGAAATCGGGTTTTTCCGATGGACACAGACGAACGAGAGCAGGTGGGCAGGACCGGACGCTGGCGCGGAGACCGAGTCCCTCAGTCCTTTA
>CAMYJL010000412.1:1003-3826 GCA_947258645.1 uncultured Nitrospinota bacterium | reverse complement strand
CGTCCCGGTCCGCCCGGGGCGTTTTTCATCGACACAGGTCCCCTTTTCGCCGACACAGGTCCCCTTTTCGCCGACACAGGTCCCCTTTTCGCCGACATAGGTCCCCTTTTCGCCGACACAGGTCCCCTTTTCGCCGACACAGGTCCCACTTACGCCGACGCAGGGCCCATTTGCGCTGACGAAAGATCCATTTACGCCGATGAAGGCCCTTCCGTCCCCGGTTGTTCCGCGCCGGTAGGGGGGCCTATACTTTCCCGGTCTTGAGTCCAAACCCCACGAAGATATCCGGCCGGCGGACGCACCGGGTCCCCGAATGCCGGTTTTTATTCCGGTGAGCCAAGGTGATATGGGATGCCCCCCCAACTCGAAGAGATTTCGGAGCAGGACGCTTCTGGCCGCACCGCCGAAATATACGAAGATATCCGCGATACCCTCCGCACCACCCAAGTCAACCTCATCTACCGCACGCTTGCGGTTCACGAAGCGTACTTCGCCGCCGCCTGGGAAACGCTCCGGCCCAACGCCGCCATCACGTATTTCGAGCGTTGCGCCGACAGCCTCCGCATGCGGATGGTGCCGCCCATGCCGGAGGATGTGCCCGATTTCGAGGAAGAGCTGGAAGATGAGTGCGGATATTCGGAAGCGCAAATCGCCGAGATCGACGCCACGCTCGACCTGTTCAACTACATCAATCCCAAGAGCCTGATCCTCGTCGCCGCCCTCCGGGGCGCGCTGACCGGCCTCCGGATCGGCGGCGTGAAGCCGGGTTTCGATGAGGATACGGAACCCCTCCCCCGTGGGCCCCTTCCTTCGATGATCCGGCCCAGTGTGCCGGGGCCGGACGGAGGGGACGAGAAAATGCGCCGGGTATTCGAGCGCATCAAGGAAGAGGGCGGCTTCCGGAGCGTTCCGAGCGTCTGGCGGGTGCTGGGTAAGTTTCCCGAATTCGTCGAGCGCGCCTGGCCCTTCATCCAGGAGGAGCAGAAGAAAAAGGGCTTCGAGATAACGGTCAACCTTTCGCAAGGGGCGGCGGCCGCGGCCGCCCAGGAGTTTCCCCATCCCGTGGACCTCACCCGCGAAAAGGCCCTTGCGCTCGGTTGCAACGAGTCCGAGTTGAATCTCATCGAACAGAAACTCAGCCACTTCATCCATCTCATTCCCCAGACGAACATCTCCATCCTGCTCATGAAAGCAGCCATCGCCGGGGAAGGGAAGGTCCGGCGCAAGCCGTTCGAGTAATCGTCCTTGTAGATGAAGCCGCCGTCCCCGGCCGGCGGATGGGAGCGTCTTCGTGTCCGTAACATCTCCCGTGTTTATCGTTATGGCTATCGGCGCCCTCTTTTTCGCGGGTTTCGTCAAGGGAACGGTCGGATTCGGCATCACGCTGATCGTGGTGCCGGTTCTCGCCATGGTGATCACCCCCCAGGAAGCGATTGTGCTCGTATCTCTCCCGGTGTTCGTGATGAATTTCGCCACAGCCGTCTCCACTCTCCACGAATACCCCGAACTTCGCCGAATCAGATGGATGCTTCCGGTCGCGTTTGCCTGCGTGCCCATCGGGGTGAAAGTGCTTCTGTGGGTGGACCCGGAGCCCGTCCGGGCGGTCATCGGCGCGATGATCATCGTCTTCGTCGGGATGCGCTTCACCGGCTGGCAGACGACGCGTCTGTCCATCGGAGGGGAAACCCTCTTCGCCGTGGGGATGGGGGCCCTCATCGGCTTTCTCTTTGGAATGATCATGATGCCGATAGCGTTCATCATCTTTTATCTGAACGCCATCGGGGTGAAGCGGGAGCCGTTTGTTTTCCTCATGAACGTGATTGCGAGCTCGCTTTCCTTGATACAGGTCTCGACTTTCGCCTGGCACGATCTGTACGCCGCCGGGGCCTGGAGGAACAGTCTCATGATGCTGGCGCCCGCCCTGATCGGGCTGTATGTGGGAACCCGGTTTCGCCGGAGCCTCTCGGAGCGGATTTTCGAGCGGCTTGTCCTCGGGCTTCTCGCGATTGCGGGTGTCATCCTGATTGTGCGCTACGGGAAGGCGTTCTTGTGAGTGGGGTTGAAATCGCGGTGGCGGCGGCGGTCCTTTTCGCCGGAGGGGTGGTGAAGGGCGTAATCGGTTTCGGTCTTCCCGTTTTCACCAATCCGCTTCTCTCGCTGTTCATGGCGCCGAAGGATGTCGTTGTGCTGATGTCGGTTCCGATCTTTGCCACCAATGTCACCAATGTGCGGCTGGGCTGGCGGGAATGGCGGAATCTTCGTCACGTCGTCCCGTATTTTGTCATGGGAATCGTCTTCGTTCCGGCGGGCGTTTATTTTCTGAAGTGGAGCAATCCGGAGGTGATCCGGTTGTTCCTGGCGGGAGTCGTTTTTTTCTATCTGGCGCTCCACAAGTACATCCCTCCGATGGATTCGATTCACCCGGGTATCCGGACGGGTATCGGCGTGATCTGCGGGGGTGTGGTCGGGTTCACCCTGGGCGCCACCGGAATTACGGGGCCCATCCATGTCATGTATCTATCGATGTTTTCGTGGCCGAAAGAGGCCTTCATTTTTCTGGTGAATGCGTTCAATACGGTGGGGTCCGTGTCCCTGATGGGCTCGTTCGCCCTGGCCGGAGAATATTCCCTCCCGGTCGCGGCCCGGATTGGGGCCGGATTAATCCCGATTTTCGCCGGTTTCTGGGCCGGTACCCGCCTTCAAAAGAGGCTGCCGCCGGAGGTTTTCTACCGGATCGTGCGGGGCGCCCTGTTTCTCATCGCGGTCAGTCTGGTGGTCCGCTCGGTCTGGAACCTGCGCTGAAACCGGGGGGATAATCCGGAG
>CAMYJL010000412.1:0-939 GCA_947258645.1 uncultured Nitrospinota bacterium | reverse complement strand
CTTATGTTCATAGATTGGAGAATTTCAAGAATTTTCTGGACATTTTAAGGCATTTGCCTATACTTAATTCATCCAGGAAATTTAGGGGGAAACGGGGGGAGCTCCAGGTGGGGCGGGGCCGAGAGGCCCTTTTTTTGTTTTCTCATCCAAATGATTCCGAATGCGCTTCGTTCGAAACTCACTTCTCGCGGCGCCCGATGAGTCCGGTGCTTCCATTTCCGTTTGCAATTTTGAAAAGCGGCTTTTATCCAGCGAAACATCGATTTTTTCTGCTCCAGTCCCCGCTCTCCAGCCGATCTTTTCGTTCCGTCCCTTCGTTGACACGGAAGTATCCGGGTGTGATTATCTGTTGGCTTTTGAGTCGTTGCGTTGAATTTTTGCGGAGGAATTCTCTGCCCTAATTTGGCGGGTTCATGAGGGCCCGTAGCTCAGTTGGATAGAGCGGCGGACTTCTAATCCGCAGGTCGCAGGTTCGAATCCTGCCGGGCCTGCCAGAATCGAATGTCATGGTGATGGTGGGTGTAGCTCAGTGGTTAGAGCGCCGGGTTGTGGCCCCGGAGGTCGGGGGTTCAAATCCCCTCACTCACCCCATTTTTTTTGTATTTTGGAGTAGAGCCGGATTCTTTCCATTGCTTGAATACCGGGCGCCCGTAGCTCAATTGGATAGAGCGTCGGACTTCGGATCCGAAGGTTGGGGGTTCGAGTCCCTCCGGGCGTACCAGATGGTCAATCGCTGGGAAAATCCTTCTATCCCCCGGATGTCCATATTGCCGAATCGCAGCATCGTGGGTCGCTAGCTCAATTAGGCAGAGCAACGGACTCTTAATCCGTAGGTTCGGGGTTCGATTCCCCGGCGGCCTACCAGAAAACCAACGGTCTAGCGGAAACCCGCTAGACCGGTTTTTTTTGGCAAGGTGGAAGTAAGGCTAGAGGCCCTCC
>CAMYJL010000411.1 GCA_947258645.1 uncultured Nitrospinota bacterium | reverse complement strand
GCGGATCGGCGGCGGTATTTTATATTGGAGTATTTGAAAGGCCGGTGGATTCGAAAGTATTTCAACGTGGCCTTTGCCGGGGGCGAGCGGAGCGCGGCTTATCTCCAGGAACTGGGCTTCCCGGGAAACCGTATCTGGCGGGGCTATGATGTGGTGGACAACGCTCATTTCGCGGCAGGTGCGGAAAAAGCCCGGAGGGAGGGGCAGGCGCTCCGTGAGAAACTCTCTCTTCCGGCGCGCTACTTCCTGTACGTGGGCCGTTTTTCGCCGGAGAAGAACCTTCCGCTCCTGCTTCGGGCGTACCGGGAATACCGGCGAAGGGCAGGGGGGAACCCCTGGGCTTTGGTCCTCGTCGGCGGCGGGCCGGAGGAAGAAAACATCCGGAAAATGGAGGCGGCGGAGAAGATCGCGGGGATTCATTTCGTGGGTTTTCGGCAGATCGAAGAGCTTCCCTCGTATTATGCGTTTGCCTCGTGTTTTGTCCTTCCCAGCCTGAGCGAACCCTGGGGGCTCGTGGTCAACGAGGCGATGGCCGCCGGGCTTCCGGTGCTGGTTTCGGAGCGGTGCGGGTGTGTCCCCGAGCTGGTGCACCCCGATCGGAACGGATATGTTTTCGCCCACGCGGACGCCGGTGGGCTCGCGGAGTTGATGACGCTCATGGCGTCCGGCCAAAAAGATTTGACGGCGATGGGAGAAGAGTCGAGGCGGATTATTTCCTATTTTTCTCCGGAAAGTTGGGGCAGGACCTTGGCCGAGGGTATCCGGCAGGTGACTTCCCGGAACGAATATTCGAACTGATGCGGGCACTTCATGTGGTTGCGAGCCTGTCTCCCAAGTGGCTGGGATTGAGTCGAGCCGTTGCGGGCCTTGCCGGCGCGATGGCGAAATCCGGGCTGGATGTCAAGATCATCACGATGGCCGAGGGAGAAGAGGAGCAGCTGCGGCCTGAAGGGGTGGGAATTGAAACGTTCCGCCGGGGTCCGCTGGCCTGGTGGGGCTACTCCCGGGATGTCGCGCCCGCGATAGAGGAGGCGGTCCGCCAGGCCGATTTGATCCACGTGCACGGTCTTTGGGCCTATCCGTGCTTCGTCGCCTCCCGGGTCGCCCGCCAGGCGGGAAAGCCTTATGTGGTCTCCCCCCACGGGATGCTTGACCCATGGGCTCTTAATCACAAAAAAATGAAAAAACGAATTTATGCGGCGCTAATCGAATGGAAGAGACTGAGAAATGCGGCCGCCATTCATGCAGTGAGCAATAGCGAAGCGGCGAGTGTAGGGCGCCTCAATTTTGGATCACCGGTATTTACCATTCCGAATGGAATCAATGCGCGCGAATTTTTCAATCTTCCCGAACGTTCGCTGATTATCAATCGCTTCCCATCCCTGTCGGGGAAAATAATCCTCCTTTTCCTCGCGCAGCTCCATCCCCGAAAAGGACTGGATATCCTGGTTAAGGCCTTCTGCGAGATCGTGAAAAAACGGGATGATGTGGCTCTCCTGATCGCGGGGCCGGACGAAATCGGTTACCGAAAAGAAATTGAGTCGTCCTTGGAAAAGGGTAGCGCCATGGGCCGCTACGTATTTGCCGGAATGTTGACAGGAGAGGACAGGCTGGCGGCATTGGCATCGGGAGATATTTTTATCCTTCCCTCATATTCGGAGGGACATCCGGTGGCCGTGATCGAGGCCATGGCCGCGGGGCTTCCCGTTGTATTGACCGATGCATGCAACATTCCGGAAGCAGGGGATATGGGGGCGGGAATTGTAATCCCGGCCGAGGAAAAACCTTTGGAAGATGCTATCTTGCGCCTTATTGACGATCTTTCATTGGGGAACCAAATGGGTCAGAAGGGTCGTGAATTGGTTATGGATCATTATACATGGGAAAGGGTTTCAGCCCGGATGATGGAAGTGTACGAAGACATCCTTGCCGGGCGTCGGCCGCGTGGCGAGAGTAGAGGGGACGGCGGGAACGTTGCCGGGGCGGGAGGCAGATGTGAGAATTCTGCTCCGTGACCCATTCGTGAAAAAGGGCCCCGCATGGCGCACGTGAACATTTTAACGGAGTATTATCCGCCCGATCTGGCCGCCACGGGCCAGTATATGTGTCAATTGGCGGAAGATATTTCGGAGGCCGGCTGGGACGTATCTGTGGTGACGGCCATGCCGTCGTATGTGGACAATATACCGGCGCCGCGGAAAGAAGTGTTGAACGGCGTGAAGGTCAAGCGCGTGTTCCCCGGGTGGTTGACACGCCGCTCCCGCACCACCCGCATTATCCGGTTGCTGGCTTTTCCCTGCCTGGCGATGTTCCACTCGCTCTTTGGCCAGAAATCCTCCGTTAACCTGGTGGTATCCAATCCTCCCACCCTGCCGATCGCGGCGTTGCTGCTCAAATACGTTCAAAGAAAACCTTACGTGTACCTGATCCATGACGTTTATCCCGAAATCGCCGCGGAACTCGGGGTTCTCCGGAAAAATTCCGCCGTCTTCCGCCTGTGGCACTTTTTGCACCGCAAAATTCTTTCCGGCGCTTCGGTTGTCATTGTCCTGGGGCGATGCATGAAAGACGTCGTCGTGGAAAATTATTTCCCCGATCGTCCGGAGCCGAATATTGCCGTCTTGCCCAATTGGGCGGATGGCAGGCTGATATTCCCCGAAACCCGCAAATCGGCGGGAGACGATGCCACGGCGCCCGGTTTTGTCGTTCAATTCTCCGGGAATATCGGGATGTTTCATGAAATTGAAACCATCCTCGCCGCTGCGGTCACGCTTCGCTCCCGGCAGGATATTGTATTTGAGTTTGTGGGGGATGGCGCCAATCGCGGCTGGGCGGAG
>CAMYJL010000410.1 GCA_947258645.1 uncultured Nitrospinota bacterium | reverse complement strand
GATCAACGGGGCGGTGCAGGTAGACTTGAGCGGTCAGATCAATTCCGAGAGCTTAGGGACACGCCAGATCTCGGGGACCGGTGGGCTCTCCGATTTTGCCCGCGGGGCCTCGCGGAGCCCGGGCGGGCGCTTCATCGTCACCCTGCCGAGCACGGCGATGGACGTGAAGGTCTCGCGGATCGTCTCTCATTTCGAGCTTGGGGCGGCCGTCACGATCCCGCGCGCCGAGGCCCACTTGATCGTGACGGAGTACGGGGCGAGAAACCTTCGGGGACGCACCCTGCGCGAGCGGGCAAAGGCACTTATCGAGATCGCCCACCCGGATTACAGGGAAGAGCTCACCGCCGCAGCGGGGGAGCTGAACCGAATAAGCGAGTAGCGAGTCCCGACGGGTGTGCCGGGACGTGGATATCCCGAGGTCCGGGAGAGATGAAATGACGCCACTTGAATCGAAAGAGATACCCGTCGAGGACCCCATCGCGGCGATCGAGCTGTTCATGGAGCAGGGATGGACGGACGGCCTGCCCGTCGTCCCGCCCACGCCGGAGGGCGTCCGGCGGATGGTCGGAGATCTCGATCCACAGGAGTTCATCGGCTACGTCCCACCCATGAACGGCGGAGCGACCGTCGAGAAGGTTGCCATCAACGCGCTCATGGCCGGCTGCAAGCCGGAATACCTGCCCGTCGTTGTCGCGGGCCTGAAGGCCATGCTCACCGAGAAATTCAACCTCAAGGGCGTACAGTCCACCACCCACATGAGCACCCCCGCCTTCATCGTCAACGGGCCCATCGCCCGCGAACTCGACATCAACTGTAGGGCCGGCTGCCTGGGCAGCGGTTTTCGCGCGAACGCCGCCATCGGCCGCGCCCTCCGGCTCGTCATGACGAACTTGGGCGGCGGGATTCCCGGCGAGACGGACAAAGCGACCTTCGGCCATCCGGGCAAGTACGCCTACCTCTTCGCGGAAAACGAGGAGGAGAGCCCTTGGGAGCCCTTCCACGTCGAGCGCGGATTCCGAGCGGACGAGAGTGTTATCACGGCCTACAACTGCGAGCCGCCCCACAACATTAACAACCACGCCGAACGCGATCCGTTCCAGATCCTCTACGGGGTCGCGGGAGCGATGAAGGGGACGGGCCACAACAATTTCTACGTGATGGGGGATACGATGGTCGTCCTCTGTCCTGAGCACGCCGAGAGCATCGCTGAGAGCGGGTGGAAAAAACGGGACGTGAAGTACTATCTCTGGGAGACGGCCCGCCAGCCCCTGCGCGAGCTCAAGTACAATGGCATGTACGGTGCCGACTACAAGAAAAACTTCTGGCCCCGGTGGGTGAACCGGGAAGACGAGGAATCCCTGGCCCCCATTGTACGAACGCCGGACGATGTCCTGGTTTTCGTGGCGGGAGGGAAGGGGAGGCACTCCGTCTTCATGCCCGGCTGGGGCACCCGTGCCGTCACGCAAAAGATCGAGAGTTGATGTTAAAAGGGGGCCGTCCGCTTTCGGTTGGGAGAGATAGCAAAATGGGAGGCACATCTGACGGATTCATCATTCTCGACCCGACTCCGGACCGCTTTCCCGAGGGCGGTGCTCTTTCACCCCGCCTAGACACCCTGCGCGGGAAAACTGTCGCGTTCCTGGACAACAACAAGCTTCAACCGCTGAACAAGTACTTTCACCGGCTGGGGGAGATGCTTAAAGAGCGCGAGGGCGTGAGCGAGATCGTCCACCATCAGAAGCCCTACTTCACGCGCCCGGCTCGGCCCGACGTGCTCGGCCCGGTGGCCGAGCACGCCGACGCCGCCGTCACCGGCCTCGGGGAGTGAGGAAGCTGTACTTCCTGGAGTCTCCAGGACTCAGCGAATATCGAAAAGGCGGGGCTTCCCACCGTCTGCCTCATCACTACCGCATTCCAGACCATCGCCGAGGCGCAGCAGAAAGCGCTTGGATATCCGGAACTGCCCTTCGTCATGCTCGAACACCCCGTGGCTGTCGCCACCGACGATGAAATCGAGCAGAAAGTGGAAGCCGTCTACCCCGAACTAGTAGGGAAATTGACGGGAGGTGTCGCTTCCACCGGTGAAACGACCCCGGGACAGAAGAAGGATAATCCCGAAGACCCATCTACAGGCAATATTATCGATATAGATGAAGTGATTGCGCCCATACAAACCATGCTGCAGGCGGACGGGGCTGAATTGGCTATTATTTCCCGGGAAAATGGAAATATACATATGAAGTTGGTCTTTTCGGATCAAGTGTGCGAGGAATGCATTCTCCCCCGGAAAGATCTAACCGATATGATTGTGGCCGCCTGCCGAAATCACGGATTGGAAGCATCGGGGATGGTGCTAGAGGACCCTCGAGAGAAGAACTAGAAGATCGTATCTACGCCTGTTCTTGACGAGTTAATAATTCGCCATGCACAGATCACCTTGTCCCATATTCTTCAGGTGGACCTGCCTCTTTCCTGGCGCACTCAGCGCGAAGCGTTGGGATTTTTCGCCGAGTCAAAGGCCTGAACGACCCACAAACCAGTTTAAATTTTACGCACGAGAGAATGAGGCCCTATCGAGCCGATGATTGGCGGTGAATCCATCCCGGAGAAAGCCGCTCCGGCCGGCTGAATCCCCCGAATGCGCCCGCAGCCCGGGACCATTTGAGGTTCCCGGGCTGCGGAGAAACGTTAGTACGACTGTTTGGTGGTGGGCGCAGTCCGCAACGAGCCCTTCTCTCCAAATTCCCTGCTAAACAGGGAATTCGCCATGCACAGGAGCACATGTATTTGATACTAACGTTCGACATCACAAACACTCTTGAAAAAGGGACGATTAGGGTCGCCGGTTGGGAATTTAG
>CAMYJL010000409.1 GCA_947258645.1 uncultured Nitrospinota bacterium | reverse complement strand
GGGCGACGTGAATCCCCAATCGATGCGGGAGCTCATCGAGAAATGGGACTGGATGGGCCCGGTGGTACGGGAAATTGCCGCCGAGGGAGAGAAGCAATCGAAGGACTTCACCGAAATACTGATGAGCGAGGACGAGGTGACGTTTCTTCCCGTCATCCCCGATCCGCCCAAGCACGTCCTCTGCATGGGCCTCAACTACAAGGATCATGTGGAGGAGGGCCTGCAGGCCAAGGACGTGAAGACGACGAAGGTGGAGCTCGATCACCCGATCTTCTTCACCAAGGCGCCCGCCACCCTCATCGGCCACAAGGCGGGGATTCCGAGGCATCTTTGCTCGGACCGGTTCGACTATGAGGCCGAGATCGCCGTCATCATCGGAAAGCGCGGCGTCGATATTCCCAGTGACAAGGTCTACGACCATATTTTCGGATACTGCTGCGCCAACGACATTTCGGCCCGCGACATCCAGCGGCGGCACAAACAGATATTCAAGGGCAAGACCCTTGACCGATCCTGCCCGCTCGGCCCCTATCTCGTGCCCAAGGAAGATTACGGGGATCCGATGAAGAAGACGATTAAAAGCTGGGTCAACGGCGAGCCCCGCCAGGATTCGAACACCGCGAATATGATTCACGACATACCTGCCATGATCTCTGTTCTCTCGGAGGGCTTCACGCTGGAGCCGGGCGATATTTTCCTGACCGGAACACCCTCGGGTGTGGGCTATGCCCGGGAGACGCCCGTCTTCCTCCAGGCAGGGGATATTGTCGAGGTCGAGGTGGAAGGTCTGGGGCGGCTCTTGAACCCGATGGTGGAGGCGTAGCCGGTTTTTGGGACCCAATGGCCCGGGCGGAATGCAAAAGGAGCTCTTTGATGGTGGATGAAGAGAAATTTTACCCGCCTGCGATCAGGCGCGGCGACACCCAGTACGGCGAGGGCTACACCGAGGCGCTTTTTGGCCGCCTCAACGAGCTGGATCCGGAATATTCGATGATGTTTCAGAAATTCGTGCACGGCGGGCTCTACGATCGCGATGTCATCGATCACAAGACGCGCGAATTTTGCGCCATCTCGGCCCTTTGCGTGACCGGCCGCTTCAACCAGATGCGTTCCCATTTCACGGCGGCGGCCAGCTACGGCGCATCGAACAAGGAAGTTCTCGAAGTCATCCTTCAGATGTCCACCTACATCGGCGTGCCCTCTGTTCTCGAAGCCATCAAGGTATATCAGGAGTGGGTCTCCGGCGGTGGCGCGATGGCGGGCTACGGAACGGGCGACTAACGCGCCATGGCCGAGGGGGCGTCTCGCGCGAGGAGACTCGAGGGCCGTACCGCCCTGATCACCGGCGCGGGCGGCGGAATCGGCCGCGGCATTGCGCGCTGCCTGGCCGAGGAGGGCGCGTCGCTGGCCCTGGCCGACATTGCCCTCGAGGGTGCCGAACGGACACGGATGGAAGTAGAGGCGCTGGGAGCAAAAGCCGCCGTGCTGCGCCTGGACGTTACGGAAGCAACCGATTGCGAGGCCGCCGTCCGGCGGACGCGCGAGGAGATGGGCGGGCTCGACATCCTCGTCAATAACGCGGGGGTGATCGGCGGGCCGGATTTCAAGCTGGGCCTTCCGCTGGCCGACATCACGGAAGCGGACTGGGACGCCACCTATCAGGTGAACGTCAAGGGGGTGTTTCTCCTCTGCCGGGCGGCGTTGCCGGCCATGCAGCCGGGAAAGTGGGGGCGCATCATTAACATCTCGTCCCGGGCCGGGAGGGATGGCCGGGAGGCGATCCCCCACTACAGCGCCAGCAAGGCCGCCGTCATTATTTTCACCCAGGCACTCGCCCGGGAGGCGGCCCGGGACGGAATTACCGTCAACGCGGTCTGCCCCGGCCTGATCTGGAGCCCCATGTGGGAGCAACTGGCCGCTCTTTATCAGGCCAAGATCACCCGCCTCGATGGAATGACCCCCCGCCAGGTTTTCGACCATTTCGTGAGCCAGACTCCCCTCGGCCTCGCACAGACGCCCGAGGACGTCGGGCGGGCGGTGGCCTTTCTCGCGAGCGAGGACGCTCGAACCATCACCGGTCAGGCCTTGCTCGTCGATTCTGGCGCTGTGATGCATTAATTCCTCAAGATTTCAGAAATTTAGCCGATTTAATTGAATAGGTTCGAGTGATTTTCGGGCCCTGTCCCGGATTGATGGTTTGTCCGGGGCCGGTGTGGCGTACTGATTGGTCGCCTGCCCGCGTGATCTTCGTGTCAGGGGGGAATTTTTTGCGTCAAAAAATCTGCGGAATCGTTGACGCCCCGGCTGATTTGGACGCCGGAACCCAGGAATTACTTTATATTATTTACATAAACTCTTGATGTAATTTGTTAATTTGCGTGAATAAGTTTTTTTTTGAGGCCCTTTGTATGTCCTGGAACACATTTTGCTGTTTAAGGAGTGGTTTGGATTTACTGATTATTGTAGCTTGATATTGTGAAAAAGAATGAATTGGATTTATTGAGTATTATAGCTTGATATAATGGAAGAGGTCAGACGGGTGTTTCCGCTGGCCATGCTTCGTCCAGGCGCCCAAAAGGGGGGGGCTGGGTCTTTTAATACGGCGTATGTACAGCCTTTTCTGCCGGGGTTTGACAATTTTCAGAATTGGATGCTAGCTTGAAGGTATCCAAAAATCGGAGGAACTCCTGTCCCAGTCGCCTATACCGGTGATTCGAAATCGAAGGTCATTTTCCGGTTGGGGGGAGGTTTTTGGATGGCCAGCAGGAAATATACGGTAATTTTCATTCCGAGTAATTCAAGCGACGCCCGGCGGTTTGCCGTGGGTCGGGGCACGCTCTGGATTACCGCCCTGAGCATCATATCGCAGCTCTTTCTGAGCATCATTCTCATCCGTGATCGCGC
>CAMYJL010000408.1 GCA_947258645.1 uncultured Nitrospinota bacterium | reverse complement strand
GGCTATTTCGACATGCTGTTCGGCTATGAGTGGGAACTGACGAAGAGCCCCGCCGGCGCTTGGCAGTGGACGGCGAAGGACGTCGCTGACAAGGATCTCGCGCCGGCAGCGCACAATTCGTCGAGACAAGTCCCGACTATTATGACCACCGCAGACATGGCGATGCGGATGGACCCGATCTACGAGCCGATCTCGCGGCGCTTCCACGAGAACCCGGATGAGCTCGCAGACGCGTTTGCCCGGGCGTGGTTCAAGCTGACCCACCGTGACATGGGCCCCCCTTCGCGCTATCTCGGCGCGGAGGCCCCGGCGGAGGAGCTGCTATGGCAGGACCCCGTGCCGGAAGTCGATCATGAGCTGATAGACGCGCAGGACATCGCCGACCTCAAAGGCAAAATCCTCGCATCGGGGCTGACGATCTCCGAACTGGTCTCGACCGCCTGGGCGTCGGCGGCGACCTTCCGCGGATCGGATAAGCGCGGCGGGGCCAATGGAGCGCGCATCCGTCTTGCGCCGCAGAAGGATTGGGAAGTCAACCAGCCTGACCAGCTGGCGAAGGTGCTAGAAACCCTTGAGGGGATCCAGAAGACGTTCAACGATGCCCAGTCCGGAGGGAAGACGGTCTCGCTCGCTGACCTGATCGTCCTCGGCGGTTGCGCAGCCGTCGAGCAATCTGCGAAGAACGCCGGACACGACGTGGAGGTTCCCTTCACGCCGGGGCGCACTGACGCGTCCCAGGAGCAGACCGACGTGGAGTCCTTCGCCGTGCTCGAACCGGTCGCAGACGGATTCCGCAACTACCAAAAGGCCAAATACACCGTGTCGGCAGAGGAGCTGCTGGTCGATCGGGCACAACTGCTGACGCTGACGGCGCCCGAGATGACGGTTCTCGTCGGCGGCATGCGCGTGCTGGGCGCAAACCACGGTCAGTTCCAACACGGAGTCTTCACCAAGCGACCGGAGACGCTCACCAACGAATTCTTCGTGAACCTGCTCGACATGGGCACGGAGTGGAAGGCGGCTTCCGAGTCCGAAGATGTGTTCGAGGGACGCGATCGCAAGAGTGGCGACCTGAAGTGGACCGGTACCCGTGTCGACCTTATCTTCGGTTCGAACTCCCAGCTCCGAGCCGTCGCGGAAGTCTATGCCCAGGACGACAGCAAAGAGACCTTTGTGCGTGACTTTGTGGCGGCCTGGAACAAGGTGATGAACGCGGATCGCTTCGACCTTGCCTGATCTCAGCGGAAAGGTCTTCGAGGGCTTCTAGAGCGCAGCCGCAACCGAGCATCGGGCGATCAGGACCAGATCGAGGCTACGCAAATCCAACGCGAGCCTGTGGAAATCCTTGATGCTGGGGGAAGCCATGGACACGAAATCAGGGCGGCATTTCAAAACAACTTGAAACGCCGCTCTGACGTCAGGCCTCATAATTCGCTGGTCCCAGTTGGCCTGCCGTCATTGGCGGTGCCAAGCAAGCTTGTGACCCAGCCCGCCTGCGACAGATCTGTCTGCATCTGGAAGACCGCTTGCGCCGTGACGGATTTTATAAGGACGCTGCCCGTTTTACTGAACTACCTACGTTTCAGGTCATTAGCGGAAGGCACCAATCTTTCAAGATTACTTCCGCTTTTGGCTACTATAAGGACCTACTCTAAGCTTCACCGGCTACGTCTTTCAGAATTTCAAGACGTGTTTCAATGGCCATAAAACGGGCTTCGCGTTTCGAGGAACATCGGTAACAAAAAAGGCGGGGCATTGCGCCCCGCCTTTTCGTAACCTCTTGCGGCCTATCGCTTGATGACCGCGCCGGACGGTTCTCCGCCCGTTTTTATTTTTGGTGTGTTGCGAATGCGCCGGTGGATTGGTGTTGGCTCCCCGCGAGGCCGGCGCAACCTGCCGCGGGGAACTTCGATATCTTGGCCTCGCTCATCGGCTCCTTCCCTTAGAGGTTTTGACGCACCATTCTCGGAGCGGATTCCCTTTCGCCCCTCCCCCCGGCGGCTGCCGGGTGCTGGCCGGGCACTCTCGGCCACTTCTCTCTGTCGGCTAACCTCCTCCAATATGGGTTCGTGAAGGAATTCCATCAACGGTTTTCTGGAGAAAAAATATCGGTTCGAGCATGGTTTCTGATGAGAAATGGGGTGCCGCAAGGTGTGTCGTTTTCGTGTCAAAAAGTCATGGCTGGAGTGTCAAAAAGTCATGGCTGGAGAAGGTTTGGCAGCGTTGAAAAGGAAAAAAAAGAAGAGCGGGGCGTTGCACCCCGCTCTCTTATCTCTTTTTTGCGGCCAGGGAGAATGTCCCATTTGGCCGTAGCAGCCGGTTAACCGTCTGCATTGTGTCGTCAGCTGGTCAGCTTCCTCCCCGAACGGCCAACGCAAGCGATCGGGGAGCCAATAAACTGGACCTGAAGCACACGATTCCTTTGCAACTTCATATACTCCCCTCCAACAGACGCAATGGCTACCCTTGGAGCATTACCCCAACGCTCCGCTCCCCGGCTTCTGCCGGGTGCTGGCCGGAATTCGCCGGCCTTCGTTTCAGGACCTCATACGTCTCGTCCTGACTAGGTGTACTTGTAATATGGGAGTCGGAGCGGAATATTTCAACAAAATCCCGGGCTTTTCCACCGAATTCTTCCGGGGGGTGAAAGCCTATAAATAATTGTTTTTAAATGAAATAAATCACATTCCCGAATCGGGTTTCGGGGGGATCTTATCCAGCTGGATGCGGATTTGGGGCGGCTCCGCCCCGGTCAGGTGCACACCGCTCGGGAGGGTGATGTCTCGGAATGAAATGGTGCGCTGCACCTCGCCGGCACCTTCGTTCTGGAGGTTGATCGACACCCGGATTTTGCCCTCATCCAGGAAGTTCAGGACATCGCGCCGTCCCTTGAGGCGGACGCGGATCTTATTCAAGCGGTTTTTATCGAGCGCCAGCCCTTCCGGCAGGTTGTAGTAGACCACCGGCACCTCGAACGTCTCCTCGACCCCTTGCGCCAGCGTCGTGAAGAAGTCTCTCGGGTTTTCCCTTTGATTGAAGGCCACCGCCCAGAGCGCAATCACGGCGGCCAGCACGATCAGCTTGACGCGCCAGTTATGCCGTATGGCTTCCTGCAGGTACTGGCGTCTCGATTTCGAATCTTCTTCGCCCCCCCGGAGGCGCGCGTTCAGCCAGGCCGCCAGTTCTTCGTACGAGGCGACGGGGATGATCCGGCCTTCCTCCACGGCGGTGACTGTCCCGCGCTCTTCCGAAACGACGACGGCCACCGCATCGGAGCGTTCGGTGATTCCGGCGGCGGCACGGTGCCTCGTCCCGTAGTGTGCCGCCAGCTCGAAGTTTTCCGAAAGGGGCAGGACGCACCCCGCACGGTAGATTTTGTCTTCCTGAATGTAGACGGCGCCGTCGTGGTAGGGAGCGCCGACGAAAAATAGCGTCTCCAGCAGCGCGGGCCGAACTTCGGCGTCGATGATCTCTCCCTCGCTCCTTAAATGCGGCTCCAGCGGATCGCGCCGCTCCCAGAGCATGATGGCGCCCACGTTCCTCGAAGCGAGCCGGAACGCCGCCTCGGCCGCGGCGGTGAGACCCTCGTCCGGAAAGCGGACGCGCCGCGCCATGCGGAGGATGGCCATCATCGGGCGCATGGGGTTGATGCGCATCAGGATGCGCTGAATCTCGCGTTGGAAGGTGATGAGGAAAAAGATGAGGACGGCGATCCAGAGTGCCCAGAGGAGAAACGAGGTCAGCGTCAGCCCGGCGGCCTGCGCCGCCAGATAGGCGAGCCAGACGATGAACGGACATCAAGGACCTCGTCGGGTGGCATCAGGACGTGCGGATGTCGGAAGAGGGGCTTGTCAGCTCATTCACCGTCACGAAGTCGGCCGGGTGGTTCCAGGGAACTCCCGTCATCCACTCATACAGACTGTCGTATTCCGGCCCCATGAACATCGCCGCCTCCAGGTGAAAATTTCCGCCCCGTTTTTCTCCCCGGGCCCATTCTAGGTTCACCCTTCGCGGAGTGGAAGTCTTCAATCCATTTTTTTTCGGGACAGTCCTCAATTTTTTCATTTTTTCCCGATTTTCCGAATTACCCCGCATTTCCTGAAGCTGGATTCCGCACCGGATGCTCTACATTCCCCTCATCGCGCCGGCGGCTCATGCCGAATGAAGCGCGGCTCGGAAGTTTCGATGCGGTCCGGATAAAAAAGGAGGCCAAGTTGAGAACGCTGCTGAGGAAATGGCGCGCGGGTTGGAGCGCGGCCCCGCCGGCGTCACTGGGGATGGAAGGTCCGATCTCCCTGCGCCTGCAGGGCGGTCTGGTCCGCCCTGTGGCACAGGAGCTCCGGGAAGTATCCGGGGAAGACGGTCGGCCGTGGGATTTCGAGGTCGTGATCGCGCGTCCGGACATCAAGGACCTCGTCGGGTGGCATCAGGACGTGCGGATGTCGGAAGAGGGGCTTGTCAGCTCATTCACCGTCACGAAGTCGGCCGGGTGGTTCCACGCGATGGCCCACGATGCGCTCGAGCGCGGCATCGAGGAACCGTTCGGCTTTTCGTTTGACGTGCTCGCCGAGACCGAGTTCCGGGAAGAGTCCGGCAGGCTGGTTCTGCATTTTCTGAAAATCGTGGCCGTCAATTCGGTCGATGTTGTTCACAAGGTAAGGCTGGGCGGCGCCCTCGTCGGGGTCGCCGCGGCCGTACCGGGCGGCGGGCGAGGAGAAACCGCCCCGCTCGCTTCCAATCCCGACATGGAGGTGAAGATGTTTGAGACGGTGTTTGGAAAGTTGAAGGCTTCCGCGCCGGAAGTGGCGGCGAGGCTGGGCGATCGGTGGACGCCCCAGCAGCTTTTCGCCGCGTGTGAAGAGGCGGGACTCGAGTGGGACATCTCGGGCGGCGGCAACGGTCATGACGATAGCCGGGCGCTTTTGACCCGTCGTCTTTCGGGGTCCGCGCTGCCCGATGCGGTGAAGGAAAAACTCCGGGCGCAGTTCGCCGGGCGGGTCTTTTCGGAGAGCGAACTCAACGAAGCCATCCGCATCGAATCGTCCACGCTGGAAAAACTCACGGCGAGCGGCGCGCTGCGCGGCTTCGGCGCGAGCGTCGAGGTGGTGCAAGACGAAACCGACCGGAAAAGGGCGGCTCTCGACGGCCTGTGGGATCCGGTCCCCCAGGTGCGGGACGGCCACCGGCCCTACCGATTTTTGAGCGAGGGCTTTCAGGATTTCACCGGTCATCGTCTTTCCCCCCAGCGCTTTTTCGCCGAAACGTTTCACTATCACCGTGCCAGCGAGGACTGGAACGGCATCCGGCGGCTCTCCGCCTCGCTCGACACGAGCACATGGGGGCAGGCCTTTGGCGACTCGATCCGCCGGGCGTTGCTCCGCGATTTCCGGGACGAGCGCTTCCATCAGTGGAAGAGAATCGCCTCCTCCGTGGTGCCGGTAAAGGATTTTCGGACGAACCGGCGGGTCCGCGTGGGCGGCTACGGCGACCTGAGCACCGTTTCGGAGCAGGGGACGTATCCGGCGCTTGCCTCTCCGGCAGACGAAGAAGTGACCTACGCCGTCGCAAAGCGCGGGGGTATCGAGGATCTCACCTGGGAGATGATTCAGAACGACGATCTGGAACAGCTTCGGAATCAAATCGGGCAGGTCATTTCTTTCGCGCCCGACCTGAACGAACAGACGCTGGACCTTAGGCTGCGCGATACGGGATTTTTTCTCACCGCGGCATCCCTGGCGGACGGGTCGAAATCCGCGGGCGGAGAAGTGTTGCCCGGAGGTGATCGGGACACTGCCGATTACGCATAACACACATTTCAGGACGCCTCCGGACGGCAACGGACGCTTGGGGGACAAAAGCAGGAGATGAAACATTGGCCGATCAAAGAATTCAGTACACAGAGGAAATGGTGGGAGCGGGCCATCCGACAAAGGCCGACACGCTGAACAGGTTTGCACTAATGTTCCTGAACAATGATGGAAGCCCGATCATCGGGATCAAGGATGTCTCCGTCAACCTGTCCAACAACACAACGGACGCCGCCCACGATATCGACCTTTCGGCGGGGGGGTGCTTCGATAGCGCCCTGACAGAGCCGATGGTCCTCGCCTCCACGCTCGTCAAGCAGATCGACGCGGCGTGGGCCGTGGGAACGAACGCGGGCGGGATGGACACCGGCGCATTCGCCGCATCGACGCTCTACGCGGTCTGGCTCATCAAGCGAACCGACACGGGTGTTGTGGACGCGCTGTTCTCTCTTTCATTCACCTCGCCGACGATGCCCACGAATTACGACAAAAAGCGGCTGATCGGATATGTTGTTACTGATGAAGTAAGCAACATTATTTCATTTGCACAAAACGGCGATTATTTTCGAATGATGGGTGCAAATATTACCGACATTAGCGATGGAACCATTGCGAACCTTACAGAAGAAACGGGGACTTTGTCCGTTCCTGCAAATTGTTTGGCACAAATTTATGGCCATCTGACAAACACCACGACAACTGGAACCGAGGGGGTCTTGTGGATTTTCCCGGTTGGCGCAAGCGGGACAGTTGGGACTGTTGCTAACGCATTTCAATCTTCTCAACATGGGGCGGCCTTTGACCGATCAACTAGCATGGGGTGGGTTTTGGTAGATGGATCGAGTCAAATTAAATATGCGGCAACACAATCAGATGGCGCGGCAGTAGTAAATATTAATACCGTCGGGTGTTTAATGCTCACGAGGAGTAATCCATAATGGCAAGAGGGTTCGCGGTAAAAACAGACGGCTCCTTTGCGGGCTGGTACGGGCATGAAAACGACTTTGCGGGTAAGGGGTTTCTGCCGGGCGTCAGGTTCGTTCCGGACGATGAGCAAATTCCCGAAGTTCCTGCGCTTCGGTCGGAGCGAGACGCGCCGCCGTCGCCGGGACTGCCTTCATTTAATGAAGACATGATCACGCTTCTGCTGAATGACGCGGCCACGCCGCAGGAAAAGGCCGACGCCAAGGAACGGATTCTCGCGTCGAGGGGAGAACCACCCACGTGAGGAAATTTCTTTCAAGAGAAATGAATTGAAGAGCATGTCTGGCCAGATGGGTATGGGGTATCAAGGGGGAGCGGTATAGAGAACGGATTGGTGCCGGATGGCTGGTGCCGAAAAATCCTTGTTGTGATTTATTGTCAAGTTCTGCCAATCGCCAGGAAAGTGATATCGTCGCGAGCGGGACCCTCGCCGCTAAAATTGTTCAGGCGCTCTAAAATGAAATTGACGGACTCCATGCACTTTCCCCTGAATTTCTGAAGTTCCTCCTTGAGGCGCTCGATT
>CAMYJL010000407.1 GCA_947258645.1 uncultured Nitrospinota bacterium | reverse complement strand
CGGTCTTGCGGGTCTCTTCGCGGTGGCCGGCGCCTTCGTATTCCCAGATGTGCATGATGCGGTTCAGGTCGCCGATGTCGGTGTGGAAGATACCGATCATGCGGGAGATGGCCTGGCGCTTCTCGAATATCTCGCCGAACTTTTCGTAGTATTCGGGCACCTTGCCCGGCGGCACGGTATAGACGCGCATTTCGTAGAGCATGAAGGTCTCCTTTCGAATGAATCGAGCTTCGGTATGGAATCAGACAGTGCACGAAATTTCAGACAAAGCGAATTGGGGGGAGATACCCCAACGGACATTCACTCGCCGAGGTAGGCCTCGCGGACAGCCGGGGAGCTTCGAAGCGCCTCGGGTTTGTCCCCCATGACAACGCGCCCGGTTTCCATGACGTAGCCCCAGTCGGAAAAACCCAGCGCGATATGCGCGTTCTGCTCGACAAGGAAGATGCCCGTCCCCTCCTCCCGAATCTTGCCCAGGACCTCGAAGATCGTCTCGACGATCTTCGGCGCGAGGCCCAGCGAGGGCTCGTCCAGCAGGAGCAGGCGCGGCCGCGCCATCAAGGCCCGCCCGATGGCGAGCATCTGCTGCTCCCCGCCGGAGAGGGTTCCGCCGCGCTGGCGCCTTCGCTCGTAGAGGATCGGAAAGAAAGAATAGACGTGATCGAGGTCCCGCGCCACCTCGCCGGTGTCTTTTCGCAAGAACGCGCCCATCTCGAGGTTTTCCAATACGGTCAGGACCGGGAAGATGCGCCGCCCCTCGGGCACCTGACAGATGCCCCGGCGGACAATCTCCTCCGGCGAGAGGGCGTGAATCGGCTCGCCCTCGAAGCGAATCTCGCCCCGGGTGATCGGGTTCACGGCGCTGATCGACATGAGGGTGGTGGATTTGCCGGCGCCGTTGCTCCCGATGAGGCAGACGACCTTCCCGGCGGGGACTTCGAGGGTGACGCCCTGGAGGGCGTGAATCCGCCCGTAGTAAAAGTGAATGTTATCGACCTCAAGCATAGGAAGCCCCGAGATAGGCTTCGAGCACTTTCGGATCACGGCGTACCTCATCGGGGGCGCCCTCGGCGATCTTGACGCCGTGATCGATGACGATGACGCGGTCGGAGATGCCCATGACGACTTTCATGTCGTGCTCGATGAGGAGGACCGTCACACCCCGGCCGCGGATGGCGAGGATGAGTTCGTTCAGCTCGGCCTTCTCTCGGGGGTTCATCCCGGCTGCGGGCTCGTCGAGGAGGATAAGCCTTGGCTCCCCGGCCAGCGCGCGGGCGATCTCGAGGCGCCGCTGATCGCCATAGGAAAGCGCGTCCGCCCGGGCGTCGGCATGTTGGGCCACGCCGGTGAAGCGCATGAGCTCCATCGAAAATTCGACGGCGGCCCGCTCTTCTTCCATGACCCAGGGGGGGCGGAAAATGGCCCCGAGGGGTCCGGCCCGCATTTTTCCGTGACGGCCGACTATGACATTTTCCATGACGGTCATGCCCCGAAAAAGGCGAATGTTCTGAAAGGTCCGCGCGATCCCGCAGCGCGCGATGTCGCTGGGCTTGAGCCCCACGACGCTATTTCCCTCGAAGCGCACATCGCCCCCGGTGGGCGGGACCATGCCGGTCACGAGGTTGAAGGCGGTGGTCTTGCCCGCGCCGTTGGGGCCGATGAGGCTCGCCACCTCGCCGGGGTTCACCCAGATATCGAGAGCGTCGAGGGCGACGACGCCGCCGAAGCGCCTCGTCAGGTTTGTGCACTCCAGCAAACGCCCGGCGCTCATCCCTCGCCTCCCTCGGTGGCGTCCCCGGGCGGCGCATTCGCCCGGACGGTGAGCCGATCGCCGCGGGTCCGTATGAAGCCCTGCGGGCGAAGCACCATCATCAGCACCATCGCGCCGCCCAGAAGCATCGGGCGGTAGAGGGTGAGGTCGCGGAGCGCTTCGGGAAGAACCGTGAGCACCAGCGCGCCCAGAATGACGCCAGGGATGCTACCCATGCCGCCGAGGACGACCATGCACAAGATGATCACCGATTCGAAGAAGGTGAAACTCTCGGGCGAGACGAAGGTCTGCTTCGCGGCGAAGATGACGCCGCCGAGCCCGGCCCAGGTCGCGCCGAAGGCGAAGGCTGTCAGCTTCGTGTAGGTGATGTTGATCCCCATGCATTCGGCCGCGGTTTCGTCTTCGCGGAGGGCGGCCCACGCCCGGCCAAGGCGGCTCTGGTTGAGGCGCCCGACGATGAAGATAGTGAAGATGCAAAGCGCCACGACGAGATAGAAAAAGTGCATCGGCTGGTAGAGCTTCATCGCGCCGATGTAGGGGCGTCCGATGCCGAGGATGCCGTTCGGGCCCTTCGTGACGTTGTCCCAGTTGTTGAGGACGAGGCGGATGATCTCGCCGAAGCCCAGCGTCACGATGGCCAGGTAGTCGCCGCGGAGGCGGAGCACGGGAATGCCCAGAAGGACGCCGAAGATCATCGAAAAAAAGCCGCCCAGGGCGAGCGCGGGCCAGAACGAGAGACCGAACCAGGAACTGAGCAGCGCGTAGGTGTAGGCGCCCACGGCGTAGAAGGCGACGTAGCCGAGATCGAGAAGACCCGCGAAACCGACGACAACGTTGAGGCCGAGCGAGAGCATGATGTAGATGCCGGTGAGGACGAGGATATCCGTCGAGTAGCGATCCAGCGTCCAGGGAAGCGAAAGAAGAACGAGCAAGAAAACTCCGGCCATCCGTCGGTCGCCGCGCGAGTTCTGGAATTTCTCCCAGCCTGGCCCCACCGCCCGCTGCGCACGGGCAAGGGGTTCGGCGACGAGATGACTCTGGACGCCCGCGCGGGCCAGACGGACGATCAGCACGAGAAGCGCGCAGCCCGCCCCGATCCAGACGGCGTTTTTGACACCCGAGATGGGGAGCGCCAGGAAGGCGAACCA
>CAMYJL010000406.1 GCA_947258645.1 uncultured Nitrospinota bacterium | reverse complement strand
CAGTACCCCATCATTTCGATCGAGGACGGCTGCGCCGAGGACGACTGGAAAGGCTGGGCGTCGCTGACCGAAGCGCTCGGCGAAAAAGTGCAGCTCGTGGGGGACGACCTTTTCGTGACGAACACGGAGATTCTCTCGAGGGGCATCCGCGAGGGGGTCGGCAACAGCATCCTCATCAAGGTGAACCAGATCGGAACCTTGACCGAGACGCTCGAAGCCATCGAGATGGCGAACCGGGCGGGCTACACCGCTGTTGTTTCGCACCGCTCGGGCGAGACGGAGGACACGACCATCGCCGACCTTGCCGTGGCGACGAACGCGGGGCAGATCAAGACGGGTTCCGCCAGCCGGACGGATCGGCTGGCGAAGTACAATCAGCTGCTTCGGATTTGCGAGGAGTTGGGCGATGCGGCCGTCTATCCGGGAAGGGAGGCCTTTTTCAGCCTGCCGGAAAAAAGCCGGAAAGCCGCTCCGAAGAGGACGGTCCCCAAGCGAAGCGGCAAGCGGAAGCGGTGAGAAAAAACATAAAGTCGGCAAAAAAACGCGGACACATCCGGGGTCATTTTTGACCACCGAAGCGTGCCCGCGTGTTTTTTCGTGATGCGTGGTGGCGCCTGGTGATGCCCGGGACCACTTTAGGCGGCTGCCTGTTCCTCCTGCACCGCGGCAGCTTCATTGACCAGACCGTCAAAGCACTCCGGGCAATAGCCGCTCGATACGAACGTGTGCCGGTAGAATTTGCCCTCGCTCTCGAAAAACGTCTCCGCGTACTCGAGAATGGTCTGCTCGTCTTTCTCCATCAAGATTTCACTGCAAATGCAACATTTGAGTGCCATTACTCCAGTCTCCCTTCCATTTTGCGGCGGGCTTCCCTGCCCTGTTGATAATCGTATCGGCAGGGAGTGCAAGAGGATTAGGCGCTTCTCGTGTTTATTTTTGAGGGGGTGTCTTTGGGCTCAAGTCATTTCATCCCGTAGCCGATAGAGAGAATCCACCCCATAAACAAGAAAAAGAAGGCTTCCGGCCGGGAGGGACGGAATATTCTCGCCGAGGGAGGGATTTTTTGTAGAATTCGGCGAATTCAGCGGGAAAGGAGCACCTGGATTCGCCCGTCTTTCCCGGCGAAAACCAGGTCGTCCCGGCCGTCTCCGTTGAAGTCGGCGGCGGCGAGATTCGAGCCCACCGGAGCCGCCAGGGGGATGGACCAGCGGGCCGCCCAGCGGCCCTCCCCCAGAGCCAGGGCGGTGAGGCTCCTGCGCCCCACCTCCTGAAGGACAATCTCGGCCTCCCCCTCACGAAGCATCACCGCGAACTCCCAGACGTTACGCGAGCCGATGGCGTGGGTCGTGAACCCCGGCCGCCGCGCCTGCTCCAGGAGCCGCCCGCCCACCATCCGGAGAGCGAGCAGATAACCCGAAAGATGGGGCGTCTCGATCGCGAGGACGCGCTTGCCGTGTGGAGGAAGGTCGAACGCGCCGAGCAGGTGGGACCACCGGTATCCCTGCCCGATGGCCTCTCCCCTTGCTTGCCGGACAAGGTTTCCATTTCGGAGGCCCAGGGCGAAGTGCACGGCGCCATCCGAGCGGTCGCTCTGGGTGATCAGGATATCCTCTTTTCCGTCGCCATCCAGATCGCCCGCCGTCGCGCCGATCGCCTCGAAGGCGGCGAACGCTTTCGCCTTGTAGGAGGACAGGTGGCGGAGGCGTTCCCCGGTCAGCCGGTATGCGCGGACCTCGGTCGGCTCGATCGCATCGCCGAGGACGCCGTGATCGTAGCGCGCCGATGGCGCGGCGGGAACGATCAGCTCCTTCCGCCCGTCGCCGTCCAGATCCGCCGCCGTCAGGATGCCGTCCCGAAGCGCCATTGCCTCGGCGGCCGGGATGCGCTGGGATTCGATCCACGAGGAGCCGGGTTTTTTCCGGAACGTCATGAGCGAGCCGTCCAGCCCCACAGCGGCCAGGGTTGAGGAACCGAGGGCGGCGGGCCTTGAAAGCGGGGAGGGGGCGGCACTTGGGCGGATGAGCGTGGTTTGCCCCTCCGGCAGCTTCACGATCAGGAGCGAGCCCTTTTCTCCCGCCGCCGCGATTCGGTTCTCCCCGATCAGGACGGGCGGCACGAGCGCCGCGATGCGGGGTACTTTATCGAGGCGCTTTGCCGTCCACGTCTTTCCGCCGGGATGGAGCGCGTAGAGGCCGCCGTCTTTCGTGAGCGCATAAAGCCGCGTGTTTTTGGATGAGGCACCGCCGTCCGGGACGGGGGTCAGCCACGCCGCGGGCGAGGGCAGGGCAATCGTCAGGAGACGGTGCGTTTTCGGCGGCCCCTTCCGGTCTCCCGACGCCGCTGCCACGCAGGAGGCCAGCGGCCATGCGGCGATGAGGGCAAACAGAAACGCCCCGAAGCGCAGTTTCGTTCGGGAAAAAGCCACGTCAGGAAACACCCCCGTCAATCGGGAGGACCGCGCCGCTCATGAAATCGTTCACCGGAGAGACGATGAACAGGGCCGTCTCGGCGATCTCCTCGGGGTCGCCGATCCGCCGGATGGGCACCTGGCTCTTTCTCTTCTCCAGATATTCGGGGTTTTCTGCGAGGCGCTTCTTGACGCTGCCGCTGTCCACGAGGCCGGGGGCGATGCAGTTCACGTGAATCCCCTTGGGTCCGAGCTCGATGGCGAGGCATTTCGTGAGCGAGTGGACCGCCGCCTTCGTCGAGCAGTAGAGCGAGCGGTCGGCGCTTGGCTTGAGTCCGGCGACCGAGCCCATGTTGAGAATGTGGCCGCTCCCCTGGGGAATCATGATGCGCGCGGCCTCGCGCGAGGCGCGCCCGCGCAGTTCACCAGGATGTCGAGGCCGCCCAGGAATTCTGCCCCCTCCCGGACGCATTCGCCCGCGTTTTTAGGCACGGTGAAGTCGTAGCCCTTTCCGTCCGTCTTCACGCCGTGGGCGGCGCAGCCCTCGATGGTTTTCTTCAGGCCCTCGGCGTCGCGCCCGCCTGCCGCCCAGATGTCCGCGCCCGCGGCAGCGTACCGCAGGGCGATGGCGGCCCCCATGCCGGTGGAGGCGCCGGTCACAATCGCCCGCTTTCCTTCGAGTATTTTCTCGGTCATCAAAATGATTCCTCAAGATGAATTTTTGGTGGTTACCCCGTGGCGCCTATCCCGAAGTGGAAGCCCCGTCGATCTCGACGACCGCGCCGTTCATGAAATCGTTGGCGGGCGAGACGAGAAAGACGGCGGTGGCGGCGATATTCTCCGGCGTGCCGAACCGGCCGAGGGGGATGCCCCGGAGCCGCCTTTCCCTGTAATCCTTTTCTTCTTCCATCTTGGTTTTCACCCTTCCGCTTGCGACGAGGCCGGGGGCGAGGAGGTTGACCCGGAGGCCGGCCGGTCCCAGCTCCATGGCGAGGCTTTTGGTGAGGAGTTCGAGCGCCGCCTTCGTGCCGCAGTAGAGGGAGCGCTCCGGCCGTGCGCGGTGGCCCGATATCGAGCCCATCATGAGAATATGCCCGCTCCCCTGGGGGACCATGATCCGCGCCGCCTCGCGGGCGGCGAAGTAGAAGGACTTCGTGTTCACCTCGAACATGAAGTCGATCTCCTCGTCTTCGACCTCGATGATCGGCTTGAAGTTCCGCGTCCCGGCGCAGTTCACGAAAATGTCGAGCCCGCCCAGAAAGTCCGCGCCGTCGCGGACGGCGGCGCCCCCCTGACGGGAGTCGGAAAAGTCGTAGCCCTTTCCGCCCGCCCTGACCCTGCTGGCGGCGCATCCCGCGATGGTTTCTTTGAGGGCCTCGGCGTTGCCGCCGCCCACCGCCCAGACGTCCGCGCCTTCGGCCGCGAAGCGGAGCGCGATGGCGGCGCCCATGCCGCTCGAAGCGCCGGTCACGACAGCGCGTTTTCCGGATAGAACTTTATCTGTCATGCGAATTTCCTTTGCTCCGCGATTTAACCGGCTGTGATGCCGCCGTCGATCATGACGATGGCGCCGCTCATGAACTGGTTCGCGGGCGAGACGAGAAAGAGGGCCGTGTCGGCGATGTCCGCGGCCTCCCCGAACGATCGGATGGGGATCTTGTTGATCCGCGATTCGTAGAAATCCGGGTCGCTCTCCAGCATGACCTTCACCCGCCCGCTCTTGATCGGGCCCATCGCCATGCAGTTCACCCTTAACCCCTTGGGTCCAAGCTCGATGGCGAGGTTTTTCGTCAGCGCGTGCATGGCCGCCTTCGTCACGCCGTAGAGGCTGAAGTTCGGCGTGCCGTGCTCGCCCGCGTCCGAGCCGATCATGAGAATGTTCCCGCTCCCCTGGGGGACCATGAGGCGCGCCGCCTCGCGCGAGGCGTAGAACGCCGCCTTCGCGTTGACTTCAAACAGGTGCTCGATGGCGTCGTCCTCGATCTCGGTGAAGGCGCTCAGGTTCCGCGTTCCGGCGCTGTTCACGAGGATGTCCACCCCGCCCAGGAACGCCGCGCCTTCCTTCACGATGTTCGCCGCGTTCCGCGCGGTGGAGAGATCGTAGAGATCCCCGTCCGCTTTCGCGCCTTGCGCCACGCAGTCGTCGATGGTTTTCTGCATGCCCTCTTTGTCGCTGCCCCCGGCCACCCAGATGTTCGCGCCCTCGGATGCGAAGCGCACCGCGATCGCCTGGCCGATGCCCGAAGAGCCGCCCGTCACGATGGCCCGCTTTCCCGCAAGCGTATCTCCCGCCATGATTCACACCCCTTAAGATGTCAGAAGAGAATTCGTCGTATTCCGAAGCCCGAATCATACCACCTCGGCGCGGGGAGGAAAGGATCGCCCCCCGTCCGAAATCCGGTATGATGGCCGGACCCGACCAATCGTTTGATTCCGATGAGGGGAAGCGCATGAGCAAGCACATCGAGCACGTCCACTGGCCCGACGCCCCGGACCTCTGGATGCCCTACGCGCCCGCCATCAAGGTGACGGGCGGAACGACGGTCTACCTCGCGGGCGTCACGGCCGCCCCGGTCTACCACCACCATCCCCACCGGCCCGAGGAGTTCGACGACATGCCCGCCGACATGGAGGGCCAGGCCCGCGCCGCCCTCGAAAACCTCAAAAAGGGCCTCGAGGCC
>CAMYJL010000405.1 GCA_947258645.1 uncultured Nitrospinota bacterium | reverse complement strand
CATCGGAAGCCGAACGAAATCTTCGGCAATAATTTTTCGCCCTGCTCTCTTCAGGGATTTCTTTATATTCTAGCGCCGCAGGGACGAAATCCTCACCCGCGTCACTGTGCATTATTTAGGTGTCCACAGAGCAAACCCCTCTGAAGACGAGGACATCTCCCCCGCCCCCGCGCCCAGCAATGACGATCTTGCCTTCATCCTCAAGCCGCTTGGCGATGCGGACAATATTCTGCTGCGCTTTCTCAACATCGCTCAGGCGCACGGGACCCATTGCCTCCAGATCTTCAGTGATCATCGCCGCCGCCCGTTCCGAGAGATTGCCGAATATTTTCTCTTTGACATCATCGCCCGCGCCACGCAGCGATATGGTCAATTCATCGTTGCTGACCTCGCGCATGATCTGCTGGATACCGCGATCGTCGATATAGACCAGATCATCAAATGTAAACATCATCTGCCGAATTTGTTCGGCGAGTTCCGGGTTCAACTCCTCGATTTTCGACACGATAAGATTTTCGTTTGCCTTATCCACATGATTGAGCAATTCCGCCACCGCGGTAACTCCGCCCACCATCTGACTCTGCGAGCTGCCGCTCGCCGCCAGCTCATTGCCGAGTATCGTATCCAGGTCATTAATGATCTGGGGCGGAATACGGTCGAGGGTGGCCATTCTGTAGGCCACCTCTCCACGGATCCCTTCTCCCAGCACACTGAGAACTTCGCTGCATTTTTCCGGGTCCAAATGAGCCAGAATGAGAGCAATGGTCTGAGGATGTTCGTTCTTCAAAAAATTGGCGATGGTTTTCGAGTCCAGCAGCCTCAGGGTTTCGATGCCCGCCTCTTCGGTCGGCACACTGAGGTTGGAAATGACTGCCTCCGCTGCGTCTTCTCCCAGTGCCGCCTCGAGCAACTTGCGCACGTTGGACACGTTTCCCACGCTGAGGCCCCGGGCGCCCCCCATCAACCTCTGCAAAAACTCTTCGTTGACTGCCCGGGACAAGCCCGAGGAAAGAGACCCCATGCTGGCCATATAGTTACCCAGGTGCTGGATTTCATCCTGGGACATTTGCTTGAGAACCTTGGCCGCCAAATCCTCACCAATGTTCAACAACAAAATAGCCGCCTTCTCGGAGCCATTCAGCCGATCTATCGAAGTTGTTCTAGCCATTGCAATTCACCTTACACACGTGAATCTTTCACCCAATTTCGCAGGAGGTCCGCCGTTTTATCCGGATTGTCCGAAACGTAGTCGTAAACTTCCTCGTAGACTTGCCGGTTTTTTTCCATCTCCATTTCTTCCGGGGATTTCGCGACCTCCTCCTCATATCCGCCAATGGCTCTTATCTGTGCCGCGCCGGGCAACATCAGACTCTCATCGCCGCCAGTCAGGAGATTCGAGCCGGAAGAAGACTTCAGCTCCAGAGAGGAAACCCAGCTCATCAAAGGACGAACGACGAAAACAAAAATAAGGGCAAGGCCGATGATCCCCATAACAAGCTTGACCATATCCAGGACAAAAGCTTGCTGGCCGCCCATCAGCGGTTCTTCCCCCTCTCCCGTCAGCCGGGATGCCGCATTGAACGGGACAGAGACAATCTTCACTGTGTCGCCGCGCTGTTTTTTCAATCCAATCGCGGCACTTACCAGCTGAGTAAAATTATCGATTTCCGCCTGGGAGCGTGCCTGAAATTTCCGGGAAGCGGCATCTGCGCCTCCGGTGTAGGTTCCATCGACCATGACCGCCGCCGAGATGCGCTGAATTTCCCCAACAGGCTCAACGGTACGCTCGATCGTCTTGTCAATTTCAAAATTCACGGTTTCGGATACCCGGGAGCTCTTTCTTCCATCCCGGCCGCCCGAGTTCCGGGTGTTTTCCGCTCTCTCGCTTTCAGGAACATTGGACTGGACACCGGGTACACCTCCCGTGGACGAAAGGCCGCTCTCGTTGGACTCTTTCACGCGCCGGACACTTCGTTCCACCTGTTTTTCCGGGTCAAATACTTCGCGCGTTCGCTCCACCCGCCTCATGTTCAAGTCCACATCGACACGCGCGACCGCTCGCCCCGGGCCAACAACCTTGGCCAGCATCGTCTCAATCCTTCGCTCAATCCGCCGCTCGAGCGAAGTCTCGAACTCTTGTTGCGACGCTGTGAGAAGATCAGAATCGGAGTCATCCTGGCCACCCGCAAGGATATTTCCTCGGGTATCCACTACGGTCACGTTCTTGGCATCGAGCCCTTCGACGGCCCGGGCCACCAAATGAACAATGGAATTCACCTGACGTTTTGGTAAATTGCCTCCTCCGGCCAGATTTACCACGACGGAAGCGCTGGGCTCCCTTTTGTCTCCGGCAAACAACGATTTATCGGGCATGACAATGTGGACTCTCGCCGATTCCACCGTATGCAGCTGGGAGATGGTTCGGGCCAGTTCCCCTTGGAGGGCCCGCAAAAAATTGACCTTTTGCACAAAATTCGTCACCCCGAGGGAGGAGCGATCGAAAATTTCGAATCCAAGCCCCCCGCCGGCAGGCAGATTTTCCTCCGCCAACGCCATCCGTGTTTCGTGAATCTTCCCGGCAGGAACTTTTACCACGCCACCTGCTTCATCGTATTGAAACGGGACCCGCTGCTCACGGAGACGGGTCACAACCACACCCGCGTCACTTTGAGACAGGCCGGCATAAAGAACCCGATACTCAGGCTGACCTGTCCACATCATCAAGGCAACCAGGGAGGAAATCACCACGCCAACAAATAAAGCAACGGCGATCCGCCGGGAGGCCGACATCCCCACCAAAATCCCCCGGATCTGGCGTCCCAGCTGGGCCATTAGCTCTGACATCAAACCCTCTCCCTACGGAACGATTCACTTATCCGGCCACCTGCCAAAACAGGGCCCGAAATAGCTATAGCTGCATCCGGAAGACTTCTTGATAGGCCTCA